>JAGCEE010000142.1 GCA_017650795.1 Clostridia bacterium
ATAGTTGTGTATTTTTAAAACAATTCGGGTATCTCCACCTTCAAGCGTTTCTTCGGTGTATGCGTCTGCCATGAATGCAAGCATCAATCTGTTTAAACCAACGGCAGGTTCAATGCAGTAAGGAACATATTTTTCGTTTGTTATTGGGTCGGTGTATTCCATGCTAGTTCCACTTGCATTCATGTGTTTGGTTAAATCATAATCAGTTCTGTCTGCAAGGCCCCAAAGTTCGCCCCAACCAAAAGGGAATAGGTATTCTATATCGGTAGTTGCATTTGAATAGAATGTTAATTCTTCTTTACTGTGATCTCTTAGTCTTAAATTTTCCTCTTTTAATCCTAAGTTTATTAACCAATTTTTCATAAAACTACGCCAATAACTAAACCATTCTAAGTCTGTGCCGGGCTTACAGAAAAACTCCAATTCCATTTGTTCAAATTCTCTTGTTCTAAAAATAAAGTTTCCTGGGGTTATTTCGTTTCTAAACGATTTCCCGTATTGACCGATTCCAAAAGGAATTCTTTTTCTCATGCTTCTAACAATATTTTTAAAATTAACAAACATACCTTGTGCAGTTTCTGGCCTTAAATATATGGTTGAAGAACTTTCTTCGGTAACCCCTTGGAATGTTTTAAACATAATGTTAAAATCTCTAATTCCGCTAAAATCGCTGTTGCCACAAACAGGGCATGTGACTTTGTGTGTTTTTACAAATTCTTCCAATTCGCTATCTTTTTTACCATTAACATCATAGTCACATTCTGGGTGTTTTTTTAAATATGCTTCTATCAAGTGGTCGGCTCTATGCCTAGATTTACAAGATTTGCAATCCATTAAAGGATCGGTTGCCATCTTTAAATGACCAGATGTTTCCCAAACCTTTGGATTCATTAAAATAGCACTCTCTATTGCCTCATTATATGGGCATTCTTGAATAAATTTTTTCATCCAAGCTTCTTTTATGTTGTTCTTCAACAACACTCCAAGTGGGCCATAATCCCAAGAATTTGCTAGTCCTCCATAAATCTCACTTCCTGCGAATACAAAACCATTATCTTTTGCATAAGCAACTAGTCTTTCCATTGTGAGTATTTTATCCATATTTTTCTCCTAAATTAAACGAAATAAAGTATACTCGCAATTTTATTTGTTGTCAAACAAAAGTAGTTCCTATTTTTAAACTATATATATATTCAATCTTGACAATAATACAAAATTATGATTTAATAAATAAAGAGTAAGTAGGAGGGTTTATTATGTATGGTGATTACATATTTGGCTACTTTAATCATTCTTTAGATGAGTCAAAAATTTTAGGTGAAAACAAATTTTATGGCAATATGAGTGTTGAAGCATTATCCAAAATATATGAATCTTTAAAACAAAAGAAAGAAGATTATAAAAAACTTATAGAATTACTTGAACATAGTAATGAAAAATCTGTTGGTTTTTTTGATGTTTTACAAAAATTTATCAAGTTTTATGAGCCAATTATTGAGCCGATTGTGCATGACGAGGCAAGAGCTTTTTTAGGCGAAACTGAGCCAACCAGGATAGATGTTCAAGTTAAGGGTGGATTTGTTCTTCTAGAATGTAATATTAAGAATAAAATTGTTGGGGCTAGTGTATATACCACAAGTAAACTTGCAAACAAATTTAACGGAAAAACAATTTCATACAAAAGATTAAGAAAATTAGAGGCTAAGAGTAAATTATTTATTGAAAAATATAACTTTTTTGAGTATTTAATACCAACTATTGTAAGTCTTAAAGGTGAAGTGGCCACTATAGATTATTTAACAGCCGAAGACTTTCATAATTTCTGTGAAACTGGTGATAACTCTAAACTTGTTAAACATGGTGATTTAATGAACATGTTAAAAGCTTTAATTTATAATGATAGAAGTTTGTTTTTCGTTAAACTTGAATACAAAAAAAGATTTATTCCAGCATATAAAGGTGCACTAAAAAAATTAAAAGAGGCAATAATCAAGTCAGCGGATAGCGACAGTGAAAAGTTTATGGCTGAGTCCCTTTCGTTTGAAAAAAGAGAAGAACAACACAAAAAGAATCAAGAGGGTTATAAAAACCTTCAAAAACAAGTTATAAATTCTAACAAGGGCAGTAGATGTAAATAATATTTCATATTTGTTGCTATGTAAACTCACAGTTTTAGGCATTGGTGCAAATAAAATGATTTATAAAATTATTTTTCTTTGACAACATATGAAATAAAATATATAATTTATCATACGAGGTTGTTATGAAAAAAATATTTAAATTTCCAGTAATTGTCACAAAATCAGACGATTTTGGAGAAGTGCTTTTTGATGCGCAAGGTACGGGAGAGTATTGGGATATTATGTCAGATGAATATGAGACAGCAAAAGAAGCCCTTGAAGACATATTTAAGCAACTTTTGCCAGTATTACAAGAGGATTTGTCCACATATAAAGAGTTAATTATAACAAATGAGAGTGATATCTTAGTTGAAGACAATCAAAAAATAGCATATTTGGATTTTAGTCTTGAAGTATAATTCTAAAAAATAAATTTTATTAAGAGTTGGCACGATAAGTGCTAATTTTTTTTGTTACCAAATCACAACCTTGTACGATAAAAAAACTATATTTCTTAAAAGGTCATTATATTTTTGATATAATTGTAAACTTTTTTATTATCTTAATCTTAAATTTATATCGTGCTAATAATTATCCTTATAAAAAAGAATCATTGCGATTCTGATGTGCATTAAAAGAAGTTTTTTATGCCAAGGCGGTGTTTTAAACTTTTTTATAAATATCAAATCTCGGTATTGATTTTTTATTATATGTATGATATAATCTTCAACGAAGGTGGTAAATTATATGTTATTAGACGGATTTTGGACTGAAATTGGTGGGCTATTCACACAGATGCATTGGGCAGTTATAATGCTATTATGTTTGGGTGTTGTGCTTTGCATAATAGAGGCAGTTGTCACCGGATTTGGTATTTTTGGCATTGCTGGTATTGTGTGTGAAATTGCTGGTGTAATAACTCATGCAGTTATTTCGGGTTCTGCCGCACAGGTTTTCTTCCTTTTGCTCATAATTGTTTTGGTTATGGTACTTATTACTTTGCTTTTTGTTCGTTCGGCAAAATACGGACTTCTTGCAAGAAGTGCAATAGTTGAGAACAAAACAGCAATTCCAACAGATTATAGAGAAAAAGCAGAAAAGGAATTATCCAACCTTGTTGGCAAAGAAGGCTTAACATTAACAGAATGTAGACCTGTTGGTAAAATTAGAATAGGCGAACAAACTTATGAGGCACAATCTAGAACTTCAATAATTGAAAAAGGTGAAGTAATCAAGGTTGTTGCGATCGAAGATGCTAGGTTGGTAATAGACAAAATAACATATTAAAAAGGAGAATTTTATGGTTAATTTATTATTAGTTTCGGGTGGACAAATTGCTCTTTATATTGCACTTGGAGTTTTGGCAGTATTATTTGTTGTAATACTTGCACTTGTCCCAATTAAAACTTGGTTTATCTCACTTGTTTCTGGTGCTCACGTTTCTATGGCAAGACTTATTGGTATGAAAATGAGACGTATACCGGTTTCTATTATAGTAGATGCATACATTATGGCTAGAAAAGCAGGCATTGATATTGATATTGTTTCATTAGAAACCCATCATCTTGCAGGTGGTGATGTGAGAAAAGTTATAAATGCAGTTATTGCAGCACATAGTGCAAAGATTGATTTATCACTAGAAGATGCAAAAGCGATAGACCTTGCTGGTCGTGATGTGGACCAAGCTGTTAGACAATCAGTCACTCCTAAGGTTATTACAACAGATTTAATTTCTGCCGTTGCAAAAGATGGTATAGAACTTAAAGTTAAGGTTAGAATAACGGTTAGAGCAAATATTGCAAAGTTTGTTGGTGGTGCAGGAGATGAAACAATTTTGGCTCGTGTTGGTGAGGGTATTGTCACAACCGTTGGTTCTGCCGAAACACATGGTGAAGTGCTTGAAAACCCAGACTTTATTTCACAAAAAGTTATTGAAAAAGGCCTAGATATTGGTACTAGTTATAAAATTTTATCAATAGATATAGCCGATATAGATGTTGGTCAAAACATTGGTGCAGAACTTAAAAAACGTGATGCAGAAGCAAGAAAGGTTGTTGCTCAGGCGGAGGCAGAGGAACGTAGGGCAATGGCAGAGGCGCAAGAACAAGAAATGAAAGCAAAAACTCAACAAATGCAAGCAGTTCTTATTGCGGCCGAAGCTGAAGTTCCAAAAGCAATGGCTGATGCAATTAAAAATGGCAAAATGGGAGTAATGGATTATTATAAAATTCAAAATCTAAATGCAGACACAACAATGCGTAAGGCAATAGCCGGCGAGCCAAATGGCAGCAACAACAAAAAGCAAAGCAACAACCCATTTGAAGACTAATTTTGAATAGATTTTAAAATAATACTAAAAAGGAGGACATAATATGGATTTAACATTATTGATTATTATAATAGTTGCTTCCATAGTTGCCTTCCTTTTTGTTTTGTTTATTATATATTTTAAAGAAATAAAAAGTTATTTAAAAAGTCATATAAAATTTTGCAAAAAGAAAGCTGAAAGCGTTAAAACAGAAACGGCAAAACCAAAAACGACACAAATTTACACAGTTGAAGATTTTAAACCACTAAATAATTATAATCAAGTAAGCACCAGAGATAGTTCGTTAGAGCAATTATTCTCTGATGACAACTTTGATTATCCGGTAATGAACGAAACTAGGCCAGAAGAGTTTGTTTAGAAAGAAGAATCAAATAATGACGATTTTGATCCATTAGAATATGAAAACTTTATAAAGTCAATGCGAGAGGGTGATCAAGACTTTTCAAATGAAAAGAAGACACTAGCACAAAAAATCCAAGAACTTCCACCAGAATTAAAAGTTTTGGTTGTAGATAACTTGCTTGGTAAAAAAAGTGATAACGACGAGTAGGGTTTGTTATTAAATAATATAATTAACAATATTAAAAAAATACTTGATTTATTGGGTATTTAATGGTAATATATAAGTGCATACTAGATTAGGGGTGGGCAAATGGTTGCCCACTCCTAATTTAAAGAAAGGATATGTTTTATTCAAAAAACTAAAAAGCTTATTGTTTGTATGTTTTCTTATTCCAATATAGGAGGTAAAATGGCAAGTAAGGTTGTGGATAAATGCAACTCCCACATTGTGCCAATTATTGAAAAACTTGGCTATGATGTTTTAGAGGTAGAGTATGCTAAAAAGGTTGATGGCATGAATCTTACATTTTATATTGATAAAGTGCCAAATGGAATTACATTAGATGATTGTGAAAAAGTAAATAATGCAATTTCTGATGTTTTGGACGAAATAAATGTTTCCGATGATGCACCATACATTTTAAATGTTAGTTCTGCTGGCCTTGATAGACCAATTAAAAATCAAAAAGATTTTATTAGAAACAAAGGCAAACAAGTGGAAATCAAGCTTTATACGCCAATAAACAAACAAAAATCCTTTGTTGGGAGTTTAGAGGGGTTTGATGATAAAACATACACAATTAAGCAATCAAATGGAGATTTAGTTTCTTTTGAAAAAGAAAAAGTCGCAATTTGTATACCAGTAATTGAATTTTAAGGAGAAATATATGATAAACAAAGATTTTTTTCAGGCATTAGACGACCTAGAAACAGAAAAAAACATTAACAAGGAACAATTTATTGCATCGCTTGAATCTGCACTTACATCTGCATATAAAAAGATGTTTGGTGAGGCAAAATCGGCAAGTGTAAAACTCAATCCAGACAAGGCAACTATTAAAATCTACTCATATAAAACTGTTGTAGAAGAAGTTGTTGATCCGGAAAAAGAAATCAGCCTTTCTGATGCAAAAGAGCTAAAAAAATCATATAAAATTGGAGATGAAGTGGCAGAAGAAGTTTCTACTAAGGATTTTGGTAGAATTGCAGCTCAAACAGCAAAACAAGTTGTAATGCAAAAATTAAAAGAAATAGAAAGAGAACAAGCATTAAGTGAAATCTCTCAAAGAGAAGATGAGTTAATTACAACTATTGTTAAAAGAGTAGAAAATGGAACTGTTTATGTGCAACTTGCTGGTGCTAGTATAGAGGGTGTAATGCTCGCAAACGACCAAATTCCAGGCGAAACATATAATGTTGGCCAAAGAATAAAAGTTTACGTAAAAAAGATTAAGGATTCATATAGGGGACCTCAGGTTCAAGTTTCTAGGGCAAACAATGGTTTTGTCAAAAAATTATTCGAAATAGAAGTTCCAGAAATAGCAAGTGGCGATGTGGAAATAAAGAGTATTGCAAGAGATGCTGGGTATAGAACAAAAGTTGCAATAGCAAGCACAAAACCAATGATAGATGCTATTGGCGCATGTGTTGGTAATAGAGGAACAAGAATTAACACCATAATGGGCGAATTAAATGGCGAAAAAATCGATTTAGTATTATATTCAGATGATCCGCTTGAATATATAGCAAAAGCATTATCTCCTGCCGAGGTTTTGTCGGTTGAAATAAACGAAAGTTTAAAAGCATCAAGAGTTATTGTTCCGGATGACAAATTGTCTCTTGCAATCGGTAAAATGGGCCAAAATGTAAGGCTTGCAGCAAGACTTACAGGCTGGAAGATAGATGTAAAACCAAAGAGTAAAGTAGAAATATCTGAAACAAGTGATGAAGAGTATGAAATCACAGAGCTAGCAGACGATGTAGACTTTACTAATTTAGAGGATTTAACCGAGGTTTAATTTGAAAAACGAGATTACAAGAATGTGTTTTGTTTGCCGAAACACATATAATAAAACCCAAATGCTAAGGCTTGTAAAAGCTTCAACAGGCGAAATATTTATAGATAAAACAGGCAAGGCAAATGGTAGAGGTGCATATATATGCAATAACCCAAAATGTATAGAACAAATAAAAAAACAAAAAGTATTAAACAAGGCTTTTAAATGCGAGTTTCCAGTTTCTGTTTATACAAAATTATGTGAGGAATTGATTGATAACAACAAACAAACTAAACAAGATTAAAGGCTACATTGGTATAGCCAACAAGGCGGGGTATTTAATTTGGGGTGTTGATAACTTAAAAGGATACACTCATAAGTTATATCTTGTTATATATAAAAGTAATCCCACAACAACAATACAAAAGGCACTGTTAAGGCTAGATGATAGTATTTATAAAATTATGCTAGAGGATGAGCAGTTTAATCTAATAATGCAAACAGATAAAAGCAAAATTGTTGCAATAAAAAACTTAGGAATTGCAAATAAAATAATAGAAATGTTTAGAGGTGAAGATGGCAAGTGAAAATAATAATAGCTTAAATAATTTAAAGACAATTCATAAATTACAAATGGGCGGAGAGCTTCAGGAGCTTCTTCGTGATATTCGTTCGTCTAGAAGTATGATGGATGAGTTTATGAATAATCTATCCAGAATTATTTCGGCAACAAAAAACCAATCTAATGTTCAAGATGATATAGATACTAAATCTTCACAAAAAAATGATAAAGATGAAGTTTTAAAACCAGAAGTTGTGGTTGATGACGAAATGTCAGAAAATTTAGCAAGAATCAAAATGGATAGAGCAGATCCAAAAAGTTCTGATGCATCGACGTTTTTAAATCAATATACAAACAAAACAAACAAAAGTGATTTTAAAAACAATTATAGACAATCACAAAACATGCAAAATAACAAAGCGCCTTATGGAAATAAAACGGATAATAGGCAATTTAATAAACCATATCAAGGACAAAACTCAAAGCCTATTAACTATACTGCACAAAGAACATTTAATAATCAGGGCGATAAGTTTAGACAATTTGGCGACCAAAAGAATAGATTTAATAACAATCAAAAACCATTTGGTGCAAAGCCATTTGGTGTAAAGGCTTCAAATGGATTCGCTCCAAGCAAGGCAAACGCATTTAAGTCGTTTGAGCCACTTGAAGATAGCCGTGTTTTAGCTCAACCAGAAAAAACATTTGGTGGTAAAAAGGCTCCGGTTAAAAACCAATATGACGAAAAGAAGCAAATGAGTAAAAAATCACTCATGAAAAAGGGCTTTATAGTAGATAACTCATACAACGATGATGAAGATGGCATTAGAATGGGTTCTAGAAAGCTTGTAAGGGGCAAGAAAAAAGAAGAAAAGGTATTTGTTGCACCAGCTATCGAAAATGCTGTTATAACAACCGAAAATGTGTCTGTAAAAACATTATCAGAAAAAACCGGCAAACCTGTCACTGAAATAATTAAAAAATTGATGCTTCTTGGCATCATGGCAACAATAAATAGTACAATAGACTATGCAACAGCAGAACTTGTTGCAGACGAACTTGGTGTAAAACTAGAACAAAAAATAGAAAAGTCATACGAAGAGCAACTCCAAGAAACTTCTAGTCAATCAAGTGAAAATGCAATTAAACGTCCACCTGTTGTCACCGTTATGGGTCACGTAGACCATGGTAAGACATCACTTCTTGATGCAATAAGAAAAACAAATGTTGTTAGTGGTGAAGCTGGTGGAATTACTCAAAAGATTGGTGCATACCAAGTTTCTTGGAATGGCGAAAAAATAACCTTTATAGATACACCTGGTCACGCAGCATTTACTTCTATGCGTGCTCGTGGCGCAAAGGTGACAGATATTGCAATATTGGTTGTAGCTGCCGATGATGGAATAATGCCTCAAACAAAAGAGGCTATTGCACACATAAAGGCTGCAAACTGCCCAATGATTGTTGCAATAAATAAAATGGACAAGCCAGAAGCAAATCTAGAAAGAGTCAAAGAACAATTAGCAGAAAATGGTGTTTTGCCAGAAGAATGGGGTGGAGATACAATATTGGTTCCAATTTCTGCAAAGCAGGGAGTTGGTATAGATAAATTACTAGAAACAATTTTACTTGTTGCAGAAATGCAAGAGTTAAAAGCCGACCCAGACCAAACTGCTATTGGAACGGTTATTGAAGCAGAACTAGATAAAAACCGAGGTCCTATTGCAACAATTCTTGTTCAAAATGGGACACTAAAAATCGGCGATAGCGTAATGAGTGGTATAACTTTTGGTAAAGTTAGGGCAATGTTTGATGAAAACGGAAAACCAATCAAATCTGCATCACCAAGTACTCCTGTTTCTGTGCTTGGATTAGATGATGTTCCAAATGCTGGCGACCAAGTATATGCTGTTTCTGAAAAATTATCAAAACAAGTTATTCAAGAAAGAATAAATAAAATCAAAGCAGAAAGAGCTAATTCAACATCTGGTGTATCACTAGATGACTTTATGGATAGAGTAAATGAAGGCAAATTAAAAACATTAAACCTTATTATAAAAGCTGATGTACAAGGATCTGTAGAGGCTTTAAAACAAACGCTATCTACTCTTAAAAATGAAGAAGCAAAGGTTGTTTGTATTCATAGCGGTGCTGGTCCTGTCACGGAGTCGGATGTAATACTTGCAGAAGCAAGTGATGCTATCATTATTAACTTTAATTTAAAGCTTGCGGGTAAGATTGAGTCTTTTGCTGAGAGCAGAAGTGTTCAAATCAAATCTTATAAAGTTATTTACGAATGTGTTGATGAAATAAATAAAGCACTTTCTGGTATGCTTTCTATCAAATATGAAGACGTTGTAATAGGACATGCAGAAGTACGTGTAATGTTTAAATTGTCGTCGGCTGGTATTGTTTGTGGTTCTTATGTAAAAGACGGTAAAATAACTAGAAATTCGTATGTAAGAGTATTTAGAGGCGAAGAAAAGATTCTTGAAACACAGGTAGAGGCATTAAAAATACAAAAAGATGATAAGGCTGAGGTCGCATATGGATACGAATGTGGTATTAAGCTAAAAGATAGCACTGGTGTTGCAGTTGGCGATACATTTGAAGTGTATGAAAAGGTAGAAGTAAAAAGGTCATAAGGAGAGTTTTTGTGGAAAATATTAGGCAACAAAGAGCTAATGCAGAGTTAATTAAAGCTCTTTCTGTAATAATTAGAGATAGAATAAATGACCCAAGATTAAAAAAAGAATTTATAACTTTAACATATACAAAAATATCTGCTGATTTTAGGCATTGTAAAGTTGGCTTTGATGTATTAAGTGGGAACAAAGATTTAGTAAACAAATTACTTAAAAAATGCGAGGGTTTTATAAAGCGTGAACTCCTTAGTATGATAAAACTCCCATTTGCACCAGAACTTGTTTTTATTGCAGATGAGGGTAGCGATAACTCAAAAAGGGTTAGTGAATTATTATCTAAATTAGACATTCCTGCACCCCAAGAATCAAATGATGATGAGGAAATATAAATTATTATGAACGATGTAATAAAAATACTAAAAAAGAGTAAAAGAGTGGCTATAATTGCCCATATATCGCCGGATCCGGACTGTATTGGGAGTATGACCACTCTTTCTTCCATTTTAAAAAGAATGGGGAAAGAGGCATCAATATATGTAGATACCAAAACTATTCCAGAATATTTTTCATGCTTTGATTTGCCAGAATGTGTTTGTGGAGAATTAAATCCAAATGATTTTGATACTTTGGTTGTGGTGGATACAAGCAGTTTTAGACAACTAGGTAAATACGGTCCTATATATAAAGAATTTAACAATACTGTTTTGATTGACCATCATAAAGTTGGTGATTTGCAGGCAAATGCTAGTTTTACTAACTCAAACAGCACAAGTTGTTCGGAAATTATATTTGATTTGGCAATAAAAATGGGAATAAAACTAAACAAAAAAGAGGCAACATACTTATTTGCTGGGTTAATAGGCGATACAAATTGTTTTCAAAATGATAATATAAATGCAAATACTTTTGAAACCGCTGCAAAACTATGTAAACTTGGAGCAGACACCAAAGATGTAATTTTTCAAATATTTAAACATACAACAAATAAAGATATTACCTTAAAAAAACTTGCATATGAAAATATGGTTTGCAGTGATGGTGTTGGCTATTTTATATTTACTCGTAAGATGCAAAAAGAAGTTGGAACCGACGATTTGGGTAATATTGTAAATGAAATATTAAATAACGAAGACAATAAAATAGCCTTTGCAATAAAGCAAAAAGAAAAAAATGTGTATACGGTTAGTTTAAGATGCAAATATGAGTTTGATGTGTCTAAAATAGCAACAAGATTTGGTGGCGGTGGTCATAAACAAGCATCAGGTATTATGTTTGTTGGCTCGCCACAAAAACACTTAAAACAAATATTAGATGCTTGCTATGAACAGATTGGAATAATGAATAATGGATAATGTCGGATTATATTAAATAATAGTTTATATTCAAAAAAATAATATGTGCAATACTTACACATGTACAAAGGGGAAATATGTTTGAAAAAAATGCGATAATCAACTTAAATAAGCCTACTGGAATGTCATCTTTTTTGGCTGTTAAAAAGGTCGCAAGACTTCTTGGTGTAAAAAAAGCTGGACACATGGGAACGCTTGACCCATATGGAACTGGTGTGCTTTTGGTTGGCGTAAATAAAGGAACAAAATTATTTGATGAATACTTAAATAAAAAAAAGACATATATTGCAACGTTTCATTTTGGATATGAAACAGATACGCTAGATAGTGAAGGAAAAATAATAAATTCAACAAATAAAAATATAACAAAAAATGATTTAGAAAAAGCATTACCAAACTTCATTGGAAAACAAAAACAAATGCCACCAATTTTTTCGGCAAAAAAAATAAATGGAAAGAGGGCATGTGATATTGTTCGTGGTGGAGGAGAGGCAAATTTAAAACCAAAAGAAATAGAAATTTATGATATAAAAATAATTGACGAATTAGATAATCAAAATTTTGTTTTTAAGATAACTTGTTCTGCGGGTACATATATTAGAAGTCTTTGCCGTGATATTTCACATAGTACCACAACATATGGCACAATGATATCTATTATACGCACAAAATGTGGAGATTTTGATATTAAAGACTCTTGTACTTTGCAAGACATAGAGAATGGAGAAATCAGTTTTAAAGAGGTTTAAAATATGGATGAAATAATTAGATTTGGTCCAGCAGGAAATAGCCAAATATTTTATGATGATGGATATAAACATAGTATTGATGCTCCAAAGTGGTGTGCAGAGCATGGACTTTATGCATATGAATACTCTTTTGGTAGAGGATTTACTATGTCTTTGGATACTATTAAAACCCTTGGAGAAAATGCAAAGCGGAACAATGTTCTTATTAGTTTTCATGCTCCATATTACATAAATCTAGCAAATCCGGCTGATGATATGGCCCAAAAATCTTTTTCTTATATTATAAAAGGTATGGAGTACCTTAAAAGTGCTGGTGGATTAGATTATGTTGTTCATTTGGGTACTCAAGGAAAGTTAGATAGAAAAGATGCAATTTACCTTATTGATAAAAGGCTTGACGAGGTTTTACAAATCATATATGACAATAATTTGGACTGTTGTAATCTTTGTCCAGAAACAATGGGAAAGTATATGCAGGTTGGTTCTTATAAGGAGATTATTGATTTTTGTAAAAAAGATGACATTTTAGTTCCAACATTTGATTTTGGTCACATAAACTGTACCTTGCAAGGTGGTTTAAAAACAAGCGATGATTATAAGCATATTTTGGATTATTCTATTGAAAAACTTGGCGAAAAACGTGTTAAAAACTGTCACATACATTTTAGTAAAATAGAGTATTCAGATAAGGGTGAAATAAAACATTTAAACCTAGATGACAATGTTTATGGGCCAGAGTTTGAGCCACTTGCTAAGATTTTAAAAGAGTATAATATGACTCCAACAATAATATCTGAATCCAAAGAGCGCATGATGGAAGATGCAATTACCCTTAAAAAAATCTTTGAAAAGTCATAGTGTTTGTTTAAATAAGAGGTTAATATATGAAATTATTGCAGTTAAAAAACTCGCTTTTTGGTGAAAATACATATTTTGTTGTGAGTGATAATGGAGATTGTTTAATCATTGACCCAGGTTCTGACTATGATGAATTATTGTCCGTTATAATGCGCAACAAACTAAATGTTTTAGGTATTCTAATTACTCATGGTCATTACGACCATATTTGGTCTTGCAAAAGTTTGCAAGATTTGGGTTATAAGGTTTATATATCAAGCCAAGATGCCGACAAGTGTAATGATAATAAACTTAATTTATCTAATTTAGATGGATACAAAATAGATTTGTTTGAGCCGGATTTTGTTATTACGGACGAGCAAGATAATCTTGTTATTGGCGACTTTAACATAAGTGTTTTACATGTACCAGGTCATAGTAAGGGTGGTTTGGCGTTTATTATTGACAACTATGTTTTTACTGGCGATACTCTTTTTGAGCATGGGTATGGTAGATATGATTTTTATGATGGCGATTATAACGAGCTTATGCGGAGTTTGAGATTGCTTTTAAAATATAAAAACGATGGTTATATTGTAAAAGCAGGGCACTAATTTCTTATTTGTTTAATGTCTAAAATTAAAAAACAGTAGACAAATATTTTGTCATGTGCTAATATTACAAGGTTAAAAATTAGTTTAAGGAGAAAAGATAAATGATAACAGCAGGTGATTTTAGAAAAGGTGTGACTTTTGAATATGAAGGAAATATTTTCGTAATTGTAGACTTTTTACATGTTAAACCAGGAAAAGGTTCTCCATTTGTTAGAACAACAATCAAAAATGTTGTCACGGGTCAAGTATTAGAGAGAACTTTTAACCCAACAGATAAATTTGAACAAGCAGTTATTGAAAGAAAAGAAATGCAATACCTTTATAACGAGGGCGATTTATACTACTTTATGGATATGGAAAACTATGAGCAAATCCCATTAAACAAATCGCAAGTAGAAGATGCAATGAACTTTATGAAAGAGAATATGAATGCTACAATTCAATTCTATAAAGGTTCTGCATTTAGTGTTGTTCCTCCAACATTTGTTGAGCTTATGGTTGCAGAAACTGAGCCGGGAGTTCAAGGCGATACTTCAAAAGCAGGCTACAAGCCAGCAAAACTAGAAACAGGATACGAAATTAAAGTTCCACTATTTGTAAATCAGGGTGAAATAATAAGAGTAGACACTCGTGATGGTTCATACATGGAACGTATTAAATAGTAAGAATTTTATAAAAGTTATGTATTGACATCATTAAGACTGTGTGCTATTATTAGAGCATAGATAATAGGAGAATAATATGGAAAGTAAGTATAAATTAGAGTATGATGGCAGTTGTGAACATTTAGCATATAAACATTATTACTATAAGGATGCAAATGGCAATGTTTTATCTGTTAAAGATTTAATGAGTCATCTTAAACATTATGCGCCACAAGGTTTTGGAAACGACAACTTTGCTGCCGCAACAGAATTTAAAGATGGTTATGCCGTTGTCGGTGCTAGTTATTATTTTAGAAATGGTTCTGAACCAGAACCTTATGGACATGTTTATGTTTGGCTTGTTATAAATGAAGAAGGCGAAGTTTTAAAAGAATTTACAAATGTTAAACAAGACAGAACTGATTTAGATGTTGCACCGATTAGAGTTGGAAATTCTTTCATGGGCATTGATGATATGGGCAGCTTGGTTTATTTTGATGCAGATAAAAAAGAATCAATTGTTGTAGAAGACAAACAATCAAGTCGTTTATTAAAAATTGCAAAAGAATTTGATGTTAGAGCTAAAAAAAGAGAAGATTTTTTTAAACAATAAAACTTTTTAATTACGAATATTAGGTTATATAAAAATAAAATTCAATTAAGGTTTAAGCTTTAATTGGATTTTTTTTTGTTATTTTGTCTAATGGTTATTTTGGCCTCATCTAAAAAAATATCTTTTTTATATAATGCAATAGTTTTATAAAAAACGTTAATTGTTTGGGGGTGTTATATGTTAAAAGATTTTTTACCAAAAGCACTGAGCGATGCCATATATTTAAAAAATACCGATGGTGATATAAACGAAATAAGATTAAGACTAAGTTGTCCAATAGTAGTTTGTGTTAATTTAAAGACATATTTTTTGTCGTCAAGTGGACTATGTAGTAATCCAAATGTGGCAATCTATGCAACAAGAGAACTTTTGGATGACATAGTTTTTAAAGCAAGTGATTATTCCATGTATTCAATTAGCGATCAGTTAAAACAAGGTTTTATTACGGTTGATGGTGGAATTAGAATAGGTGTTTGTGGAGAAGTTGTGGCAGACTGCGGAGAAATAAAAACAATAAAAAACATATCGTCTCTTTGCATAAGAGTGCCTCATGAAATTAAAGGAGCAAGCAAACAGATATTTAGCAAATTAATAAATGGAGATAGGGTAATATATAATACGCTTTTAATATCGCCAGCAGGTGCAGGAAAAACAACGATGCTAAGAGATTTGGTCTATCAATTCTCATATCATAACTATCCATATAATATCTTTATTGCAGACGAAAGAGGCGAAATTGTTGGAGGAAATAAAAATCCTTTTAATTTGGGTTATTTTTATGACAGTATTAGTTTTGTTAGCAAGCAAAAAAGTATGCTTTTTGGATTAAGAAGTATGTCGCCTGACATTGTAATAACAGACGAGATTGGCGAAAATGGGGATGCTGAGGCAATACAGCATCTAATCACATGTGGTGTTGGTGTTATTGCATCTGTGCATGGGGCAAGTTTGGATGATGTAAGAAAGAATCCTAGGCTATCAACTTTGCTTCAAGGAAAGTATTTTCAAAGATATATTGTACTTTCAAAGGAAAATGGGGTTGGAACATTGGAGGGAATATACAGAGAGGATTTTTCACGCATTTATGGTGGTACATTATGAAAGCAATTTTGCTTATTTTAATTATTTCGATGTTTGGTGTAATTGGTTTTGGTGTTGCCGGTAGTTATTTTGAAAGAAAACGTTTTTTCTTTAATTTATTAGAGTTTTTAAAACAAACAAAAAGTTTAGTTGGTTTTTCATCTACAAAACTTACAGAAATTTTAAACAAACAGTCTTATTATGGCGATAAACATTTTAAAAGACTAATTAAAAACTATATGAGTGTTCTTAATGATAATTTAAACATTAGTTTGGATAATTTGTTTTACGACATAACAATACTTACAAATGAAGAAAAACAGGATATATTCTCATTTTTTAAAGGGCTAGGAATGTACGACCAAACAACTCAAATAAAACAAATAGAATTGCTAGAATCAAAGTGTAAACATTACTTTGAAACGGCTAGTGAGGACGCAAAAAAATATGGAGAGTTGTACTCTAAACTTGGTTTAATTGTTGGGGCTTTTGTTGCTTTGGTTGTTTTTTAGAATAAGTAGAAAGTTGTGTGTGTGTATTCATTTTTTAGGAGGTGCAAATTAAATTGGAAGTTGATTTGATTATTAAAATTGCAGGCATAGGAATTCTTACGGGAGTTGTCACTCAAATACTAAAACACACAGGAAAAGATGATATTGCAACATTTGCAACACTTGCAGGGTTGGTTGTTGTTATAATGCTTGTTTTAAATATTGTTTCCGATTTGTTTAGCACTGTTAGAACAATGTTTGGGTTGTAGTGTGTCTTTTAGTGTTATAAATGTTGTTAAATATTGAAGATTAACTAATGAATTTACTAACTTATTTGGGTACGTTCTTTATTATTTGTAAAAAAAAGGAGCAAATTTGACTTTGTTTTTTAAAATAATTGGGGTGGCATTGCTAACTCTAATTTGTTATTTATTAGTAAAACAATCAAAGCCCGAGGTGGCATTTTTGGTCACCATTGTTGGCTCGTGTTTTATTGTTGGTTTATGTATGGATATGCTAATTACAATTATTAACACGCTAACGGGTTTTGTTGAAAAGACAAATATAAATCAATCGCTTTTTACATCTGTTTTAAAAATAGTTGGGGTGGGCTATTTAACCGAATTTGCATCTGGAATATGTGATGATGCTGGCAATTCGTCGCTCGCATCTAGGGTGCAGTTTGCTGGTAAAATATTTATTCTGTTTTTTAGCCTGCCGATTATAAATAGTTTACTAAACATTATTATAGAGATATTGCCATGAAAAAGATACTTTGTTTGATATTGATATTTTTTACATTCATTTCAAGCCCAATATTTTACGGCAATATTTATGCTTTTGCAGAGGAAAGTAATCAAAGTATAGAAGTTCAAATAAGTGAAAGTATAGATGAACAATTATCAAATATAGATACATCTAAAATAGAGGAATTGTTTGCATCAATCACAAACTCAAATGAGGTGTTTAAAGCTAGTGATTTTAATACTTTAATTAAAAGCATAATAAACGGTAATGCACAAATAGAGGCGTCTTCGTTTGTTAATTACATTGTTAGAATTTTCTTTGATGATGTTATAAATTATCTTCCATATGCTTGTTTAATGCTTGCAATAGCGGTTTTATACAGCATGGTTGCAGGCACTTCTGAGTCTAATAAAAGCATTAGTGATATTGTACATTTTGTTTGTTTTGGGGCAATAGTTGTTATTTGTATTTCGTGTATAACACATTTGGTTGGTTTAACATCTCAAACGATTGGTTCCGTAAAATCGCAAATGGATGTGGTTTTTCCAATACTTTTAACACTTGTGACTGCTCTTGGTGGCAATGTGTCGGCAAGTGTGTTTCAACCTGCAATGGTGACACTTTCTGGGTTTGCGATATCGCTTTTTACAAACATACTGCTTCCGCTTTTTACATTTAAAATTATATTTACAATAATTTCTAATCTTACAAGTGGGGTAAAGTTTAACAAGTTTGCTGAGTTTTTTGGCTCATGTTTTAAATGGATACTCGGTGGCTTACTTACTATTTTTACTGCCTTTATGTCAATATCTGGAATAATGGCTGGCTCGGTTGATGGAATATCTATCAAAACGGCTAAATATACGATAAAATCAGGTGTGCCAATAATTGGTGGTTTTTTGTCTGATGGCGTAAATGTAATCATGATGTCGTGCTCGTTAATAAAAAACGCA
>JAGCEE010000143.1 GCA_017650795.1 Clostridia bacterium
AAGAAAGAATCTATTCAATTATTAACTGATATTAGAACTTCTATCTTGAACATTGAAAAGAGTAAAATCAAGATTGGTAATGAATTAGCAACCAATACTGGTACAACTTCCGATGCCAAGAAAACAAATAATCTACAAAACATTACATTGAATTATCAAGTAGATATAGATAGTGTTATTAAGAAAATGGATGAAACAAACGAAAAACTTGATGGTATTTTAACTAATACTTCATTGACTGAAAGCAGTGATAGAAAGATTGGTTCTGTTTGGAGTATCTAATGGGTTTAAGTCTACAAGTATATAAAGCATCAAGCATTTCAAATGAAACACAAAGTAAATCATTACTCGGTATGAGTAATGGTTTTAACATTCAAGTTTGTAGAAATGCTTTTTGGACTTATAACCAAGACTATTGGAGATTGACTAATGTCTATGGTTTCCAAGGAATTATGCTTGAAGATTTATCTTTGAATTTTCAAACTAACTGGGGTAATGCAGGTGGTGCTGTATTAGGTGATAAAATTGCTAGTTTAGTAAACTCTAAATTTGTTAAAATGCTTGCTGGTCAATCAGACCACGGTTTCTCACCATTTATTTGTTCCGATGCTTGGACACAACAAAAAGTGAGTGGTGAAGCACAACCAATTAAAGTACAGATTAAATTCAAAGCATATAATGATTCACTAATGGGTTGTACAAACTATAACGATGTTTTGAGATTTTTAATCCACATTTGTTCACCATTGAAATCTTCTAACCAAAAGAATAATCCAAATGAACAAAACATTGGTGATTATACTGCTGACACGATTAATAATGCAGTAGAAGGTGCCGCTAATATATTGAATCAAGGTGAAAGTGCTTTACAAGAAATTGGTGGTAGTTTATTAGGACATGGAAAAGATATTGCTAAAAACATTCCTAAATTATTGGATAAAGAAGGTAGACAAGCCGCTGCTCATTCTATTGGTCAAGTAACAAAAGATATTATTGAAGTTGCGGATAAAACATATAATTCATTGGTTAAGACAACTGCTAATGGTAAGAACAATGGTAATTTCACTGTTAATTTCTCATTAAGCAATAAGATTGTAGATGTTAATCACAAATACAAAAACCAAGACGAAGCAACCATAACCGCAAATAATAGTTTGGATTGGATTATAACCAATTTCAATTTTAAACCAAGTAGACAATTTGAAATGGTGAAAGAAGGTGGTAAAGAAGACCCTAAACCATTATGGATGGATTTTGATGTATCATTAGAAACTAGTCTTTCATTGTCTAACAAATTTGTCTATGACACATTGATTGATAACGAATTAAGAAATCAAGTATTGAAATAATTAATCTTTCTTATATGGGAAAGCATTTTTGCCACCGGTTAAATACTGCATCCATACTGGAACACTAGCAACCTGGTCCATTTTACAAGAAATCTTGAACTCAATACTAATTGGAAGATGTGTTAAAGGGTTAATTTCTTTAGAATAAGTAACACCCCAATTTTCAAT
>JAGCEE010000144.1 GCA_017650795.1 Clostridia bacterium
ATTACCATTACCGTGTGATGTGTATTGGTCTTTACCTTCAACAATACTTACAGCCAAAGAAACACCTGAAGCACATCTTCCACCAGCAGTGCCAGAATAATAATTTGTATTGTTTCGTAGCCATTCGGTAACTTGTGAAAGATTTGTTGTATCTACACCTGCAGTCTTCATTTGTTGTCTTAATTCCTTTACATTGGCATTTCTATATTGATTGTAACCACTATTTGAAATACCACTTGTATCTACAGGAACTTTCAAATTACCAAATCTAAATTCATCGTTTTCGTTATCAATAACAAGCAAGTCAATATCTGGATTCAAAGAACCATCAGCGGTTTTGCTAGTGAATCCTACAATGGCTTGGTTTGCACTAAAATTGTTTATAATAGAATCAACTACAAATTTAGCTGTAACAGTGATAGCTTGTGCTTGACCATCCCTCTTGAATTGTGGTTCATCATAAGAACTTAAATGGCAAACATACCCCACGATAGTTTCGTGTTGAAAGTGTTCATCGTAATGGTGAACACCGATTGTCAAATGGTATGGTTCTTTTGAATATGACCTTTTTAGCAATTCATCAAGGAATTGGATAACATACATATCATCTGTTTCTTCAAATGTAATATCTAATCTTCTATGACCTGGACTAAATGTAGGCATAGAAATAAAGGCATTTCCAAATGTAGAAAACCCTAGTGTATTTTCTATTTCAGGTTTAGGAACGGAAATAGATGTTACACAATAAGATAATACATCATCTTTGTTCAATAACCCAGTAAACCAATCCGTCTTGAAACGAAATGGTAACTTTGGTCGCATTGAATAAAAATCTGTTATTTTCAAACCCATAATGTATTTATAGGTGTGTAATAAATATCTAGAGGTTTATAATATGGCAACATTATACAATAATGGTCAAGGTAATCAATCAATGGGAAATATGGGTGCAGGAATGGCTGCAGCCTATGCTGAATGGCAAAAAGCACAACTTGAAGGCGACCCACAAGCTGGTAAAAGAGCTTCCGAAAACTTCCAAAAAGCCGAAGCATTAAAGAAGACTACCACTGACCCAAAGACTGGTAAACAAAGAAGACCAACTAAAAAGGACTTTGAAAAAGCTGAAAAAGAAGGTCAAAAAAAGTCAGACGCAGAAATAAAAAGACAACAAAATGAACTTCAAAAACAGCAAGAAGAAAGTGCTAAAAATAGTGGTGTTACACCCCCTAAGCCAATCAAGAATGAACCTGACGCATTATTAAAGGATTTAGATGAATCCTTGTTAAAGGAATATGGTAATAACTTGTTTGAATTGGTTACTTATGACCCGTCTGTAAATAATGGTAAAAATAATGGTCAAATAAGATTAATGGGTGTATTGAAACAACTGCCAAACTTTGCTATGAGTACAAAATGGTCTGAAGGTCCAGGTGCTTCCATTACAAACTTTGTCAAGGATTATATGGGAAATGAACTTATGGAAATCGTAACTACCATTGGTGGTAATGACCGTTCTTGGAATGCCGTAGATGAACAATCCGATAGAGTCTATGATGGTGTAGCAAGTTTACCTACATTCAATCTTGACTTTAGAATTTATACAACAGAAACCATTGGTACAAAGGCTTTGACAAGTTGGACTACTTGGGAAACAGCTTTGGCTTTGTTCGCACAACCAAGTATTGCTTCCAAAGTAAGTGTGAACTCAATGGGTAACAACCTTATTAATGGTGTTCTACAAGGTTTGGATAATGTAACAAGTGTTATTAAGTCTGTCCCTGAAGCATTAGGTAGTAATGCTGAAAAGTCAAGTCAAAAGGATAATGGGGCTATAATGAATGCAATAGACGCGGTAACTAATACCGTTGGTGATGTTATTGACAAGGCTGCGGTTCTAGTTACATCAAGGGACGACCAAAATCGTGTTGAAGGACCAGCAAATAGAAAGAACTATTATGGTGCTAAACTTTGGAAATTAAGAATCCTACCTGGAATCATACAAAGACAAATACCAGTTTACATTTCAAGTTGGAGTGTAACTTATTCCAAAGAAAGAAAAATTATTCGTGATGAGAATGGTAATGCCATTCCAACCGACCCAATTTATGTTGATTTTAATGTTCAGTGTCAATTAGACCAAGTTCCTAATGCAGGTGTATGGATGTATTATTTTGATAAAAATGCTAATAGTGTGGGTATATGGGAAAAATACGAGGAAACCGGTAAGAAAGCTCCTACAAAGCCTGCCGGTGAACTTACTACTGAGGTTAGAACTACCACATTTGATAATGGAACAACCCAAGTTGTTCAATCTAAGAAAGACGCAAATGGAAAACAAGTAGGCTCAAATTATGTAGCCTATGTTAAGCCAGATGGTTCCAGAAATGTTGTACAAATTGGTGACGCTGTTGAAGGTGAAGAATACCTAGCAAGCCATAAGAATTTGTATAGCTTGCCCGCCGGTTATCGTTGGGTTAGACATTGGCATTTTGGTACAGAAGATACTTATACCATTGAGCCAATATCTTAATTTATTGTACATCTTGTGTAGATAACATAATTTTATTTTGGTGCATAATATCATAAACTGATTTGTTAGAAAGGGCAAATCGTGTTTCTAAGTCTAGTGTGAAATCGCACCATAAAGGTAATGGCAACTTTGATTCTTCATCCCAATGGAATTGTGTAGATGGTGTAAATGAAAAAGAATTTACAATCCAATCCACTAGGTTATCACTCTGTGATTCTTGGTGTGTGAATAATCTATCTCCCAAATTAAATAGGACAGTAAAGTTACCATTGTTTATACCACCCCAAGATGTGCTTGTAAGGTTCTTTACAGTTGAATCAGCCACATTAACTGCAGCGGCAATATAGCCAGCTACACCCTCTTGGTCGCTTCGTGTGAAAGCACCCTTGAAATCTTCCATTAATTCACTACCAATGTTATAAGCACCATCCAAAGCATTTTTGACCAATCGTACTGAATCAGTACCCATTTGGACAGGCTTGGCAGGTGAACATAGGTGTGTCAAGAACATAATAACTTGTTTGTAATCGTGGCTGCCTGCTATATTTCTTTGATTGTAATACAATTTAAATTTTAAAGAAACTTTCAATGGTGATGTTCCACTAACTTTCTTTTGGGTCCAGGCATCCGAAAGAATGATAGGTTGAAAGCCTTTATCACTTTGGGTAGCCAATGCCTTGAATAGTTTTGAGCTAGAAATCATACTACTAACTTTCTTACCTA
>JAGCEE010000016.1 GCA_017650795.1 Clostridia bacterium
ATTATTAAAACCAAATGGTAAAATACAAATAGATTATTTATATCATAAAAATGATTTATCTGATAGAATATTGGTCGAAGATTTTAAAAAGGTGTTTGGCAAAAACAATATATCATTAATAACATGTTCAAAAGATGATGAAGCCACATTAATATACTCACCAAGCAATAAAGAGTTAGAAAAATAAATAAAAAAAATTAGGGATGCAAACCCTAATTTTTTTATTTTTTTTTTAATAAACCCTAATTTTTCTCTATATTTTTAATTACATCAAGATTTTTTGTTTGGTTAATCTTATCGCATGCCTTTGCAAAAAAATCTCTATAATAATTTTTGTAAAATTCTTGAGAGTTGTCAATAATCATTTTTGCATCTAACTTTTTTGTATGTAATATACACATAAAATCAAACATTAAATCAAATATATAAGAAGTGTACAAAATTGATTTTTGGGTACCATCGGCAGAAGTTTTGGTGTACTCATAAACTTCTCGGTCTTGTACATATTCTATTGTTCTATCTAAGTCATCTAATGTTGCAATGCCATCTGGGAATAGTTTTAATGCATTCAACATTTGTCTAATAGTATTGCTAATCATTTTGTTTGTTTCGTGTTTCGCTTTTGCTAAAATATATGCTTCCATTTTTATCCTCGCTTAGTATTAATATTTTAACCATGTACTCTTAATTTGTCAATGGTTAAATTTTTGTATTAACAATCTTCGACAAAAAATATCAAAAAAATTTTGTTTATTTATTGTATTTTATAGTATTAACTTGTATAATTAACACAAATAAAAGGTATTTAATGATTTTATGGAAAAAGTATTACAGTTAATAAATGATAATAATCTAGTTAAAAAAGGTGATGTTGTGGCAGTAGCCACATCGGGTGGCTCGGACTCAATGGCGCTATTAAACCTATTAAAAACTCACGAAAAAGAACTTGGAATAGAGGTAATATCTGTTCATGTTAATCATGGCATAAGAGAAAATGCAAAAAGAGATGAGGACTTTGTTAAAAGATTTTGCAAAAAAAATAATATTCGCTTTTATTGTTTTAATATAGATGTTCCAAAAATAGCAAAAGAAAAAGGTATATCATTAGAAAGTGCAGGTAGGCAGGCAAGGTATGGGGTTTTTGATGCCGTTTTAAGCAAAAAAATAGCGAATAAAATTGCACTTGCTCATCATGAAAGAGACCAAGTAGAAACAATCCTTATGCACCTATTTCGAGGTTCTGGTCTTGGTGGCGTTGTTGGTATGCAAGTCAATTCAAATAATTACATAAGACCACTACTTAATGTTTCAAAAGATGAAATATTAAATTATATAAAAGAACAAAATCTTCAATTCGTAGAAGACGAAACCAACGCCGAAAGTACATATAATAGAAATTTTATACGAAATGAAATTTTGCCAAAATTAAAAGAAAAATGGCCAAAAATTGAAAAAAATCTAATAAATTTTAGCAATTTTGCTACCGAAGACGATAATTTTATACAAAAAAGTATAAATATGGATGCATGTTTATTTGAAGAAAACATAGCAAAAATGCCTCTAACATATTTTTCTTACGATGTTGCACAAATAAATAGAATAATATTTAAGTGTTTTAAAAAAATTGGTGTGTTTGTGGACATTGAGGCAAAGCATATAGATTTAATCAAAAAACTTGCCATGGGAGATAATGGCAAAAAAATAAATCTACCTATGAACGTGACCGTTATAAAAGAATATGATTATATAACAATAACAAACAAAACAAATAAAAATAATACTTTAAATAGACAATTTAAGTGCGAAGAGTTTAGTGTGCCAAACTTTGGTGTTATATCAGTAAAAAGGGTTAATTCTTTTAGCAAGGGTCAAGATGGGTTATATATTGATCAAAAACTCCTTCCAAAATCTGCTGTTTGGAGATATAAAAAAGAGGGAGATGTATTCACAAAACTTGGTGGTGGAACAAAAAAACTTAAAGATTACTTTATTGACAAAAAAATACCAAGCAGACTTAGATCAAACATACCTGTACTTGCAGATAAAAATGAGGTTTTTGTAATTGCGGGCGTTGCAATATCAGACAAAGTTAAAATAATGGGTAATGAAAAATCTGTAATAAAAATTGCAGTAAAATAATAATTGCTTGTAAGCAAGTATATTGAAGTTTCTAGAAGTCATTAAAATAAATCCATTGAAAAAATAAAATAATAAAAAAATCAGCAAAAATTCGTTTAAAATCCATTTTATTCTTGGTTTTTGTTGATTTTTTGTATCAAAATTGATATTTTTTATTTGTAATTGGTACAATACAAAATTCTGATTAAGAATTCAA
>JAGCEE010000145.1 GCA_017650795.1 Clostridia bacterium
ATATTTTATTTTATTTATTATTATTTATACTAAAAAACATTTAATTATATTTATTTTTAACATATATTAAATAATCATTTTTATTTGCATCTCCGTACCGAATCTATAAAGATAAACAGTTATTTCGTCACCAGTATTTTTGGAATATAAAAATCTTCTTAAATCCATAAAATCATTTATTTTATAATCATCTATTTTGTATATGATATCACCCACCATTATTCCTTTTAGTTTAGATATTCCTTTTTCGTCAATCCCCATAATATAAAGGCCATCACCATCAATCGAAATTTCCTTTGCCCTAGCATAAGCACTAGACACACCAAACACACCCATATATGGCGCAGTATAACCAACATTTTCAAATAGTCTATCAACGACAACCCTGCCGGCAATTATTGGAATAGCAAAGCCAATCCCTTCGGCGCCTGATGCTTTTAGTGTATTTATTCCAATAACTTTGCCCGACATATTTATTAGTGGCCCTCCACTATTGCCAGGATTTATGCTTGCATCATGCTGAATTAAGTTTTGCATATAAGAAACAGTGCCATTGTCATTGTCTATTTCTATTGTCCTATTTAGTGCCGAAATAATGCCTTTTGTGACAGTATGCTGAAATGCAAGTGATAATGGTGTTCCTATTGCAAGAACATCTTCGCCAACTGCCAAACTTTCAGTTTCTACACTTAAATACGGCATGTCTATATTGGATTTTATAACAGCCAAATCTATTGAACTATCTTGCCAAATTAAACTCGCGGTTGTGGCAGTGTTGTCGGCAAAATAAACTGTAATTCCCTTAGAGCCAGAGATTACGTGTTGATTAGTTAGTATATAGCCACCCTCTTTAATTGCAACGCCACTCCCAACGGCATACCCACCATTTAAACTGCTTCTTATGCCAACTATGGCACCTTTTACAGTTTCAACCACGTTAGTGGCAGAAGATGTGCCAGAAAGTTCAATTAGCCTTGGTGTCATATCTATTGTATTGCTTATATTTGGTTTAATTTTTAAATCACATCCATTTAAAAAAATTGAAAAAAATATAAACACAATAAAAACAATATATCCAAACTTTTTATTACTCTTCATAATCACCTCACTTATATAATTGCAAAAATAACATAATCATTTTTTTTCATATTTATTTGTGAGCTTAAAAAAGCCTCAAATATTTGAGGCTTTAACTTTTTAATTTAATATAAACACATTTGACGGAAGAATGCTTGTTGCTGATATTTTAATGTTTTTCCCCTATATTATTCCGTATTCTTTTAAGTAATCGCATATTGTTTTGTACGCAACCGAGGGTGTGTTGTTTTCTCTTGAAAGATGAGAAAGCATAACTTGTTTGGTTCCGTTTTCTGCCAAGTATTTAATTACTTGAGCTGCGGAAATATTTGAAAGATGACCATTTTTGCCAAGTATTCTTTGTTTTAAAACAAATGAATAATTTGGGTTTGCTTTTAACATATCTTCATCGTGATTTGCTTCCAAATATACAAGTGTACTGCCTTTTATTTTTGATAAAACCTCACTAGTAGTATGTCCAAGGTCGGTTAAAATACTCAATTTTTTTTCATTTTCTTTAAATGTGTATCCACAACAATATACAGAATCGTGTGGCACTGCAAAGTTTGATATTTTTAAATCATTTATTGAAAAATCCATGTCGTCAAATCTAACAAATTTGATTTGTTCTGCACGTTTTAGCTTGTTATAAAGAGCATTGTATCCTTTGTTATGAACATATACAGGTATATTATATCTTGTTGCGATAACATCAACCCCTTTAATGTGGTCTATATGTTCATGGGTTATTAAAATTGCATCAAGGTCTTTGGGGCTAACTTTTAAAAGCGAAAGTCTAAATTCTATTTCTTTGGCAGAAAGTCCAGCATCAAGAATAACTTTTGCATTTTTTGATTCTATGTATGTTAGGTTCCCATCACTGCCAGAACTTAGATTACATACTCTCATTACACTTCAACTACCAATGTAAATTTAACAGTGACTGTTGGATGCAATTTAACACTAATTTCTTTTGTGCCAACCACTTTTATTGCACCATCTAATAATATTTGATGCTTGTCTAATTCAACCGATAAACTATTGTTTATCGCATCTGCAATCTCTTTTGCAGTGACTGCACCAAACAATTTACCGTTTTCGCCACACTTTACCTTTAAAACAATGGTCTTTCCTGAGATTTTTTCACCAAGTGCAACGGCTTTTAATCTCTCTTGTTCCTTATGGTAGGCATCTGCCTGCTTTTGACTAGCATTTTCTGACGTTCCTTTGCTATCTGCAAGTATTGCTAGACCATTTTTTAAAAGGAAATTTCTTGCGTAGCCATCGGCAACATTAACAATGTCGCCCTTTTTGCCACTACCCTTTACATCTTTTTGTAATATAACCCTCATTTATTTGCTCCTAAAAATATTTTAGTTTAACTATTGTAATTTTGTCAATAATTTTTTTATGGATTTAAAATGCAGAAAAACAAAATGTAAATATAACAATGGTTTTACATGCAAGGCCAAAAGCATAACTGTTAGCGAAAAAACCGAATGTGACACATATGAGTGTGATAGCGAAAAGGACACAAGGGACACATCTAGGTGCATGTTTGAAGAAGCACCGGCATATTCTCCTCACAGAGAAAAAAAATCTTTAAAGGTTGGTTGTAGTGCAACTAAGTGCCTTTTTAATGAAAATGGAATATGTATCGCAAATGGCTTAACAATCAATGCAATAGCAGAAAACCCTCTATGTATGACTTATATAAAGCAATAAAAAAATCCCACATATGTGGGATTATTTTATATATTGTGTTTTGCTTTAAATTTTTCCAATCTACCGCTGGCATCAACAACTTTTTGTTTGCCAGTAAAGAATGGATGACATTTATTACAAATGTCAACTCTTATGGTATCGCCCTCAATAGTAGAGCCTGTTTTAAAAGTGTTTCCGCAAGCACAAACAACTGTGACTTCATGATAATTTGGATGTATCTCTTGTTTCATATGTCTCACCTTTCCTAATAATTTAACGAGATGATTTTAGCACAAACTAGCACACTTGTCAACATAAAAACAAATATAATTTATAAAATGCCAAACATAGTATTTTTTTAATCTTATACTGGTTAAGCAATACATCTAATAACAACCATAAAACACCATTTTGATTATTGGTTTATGTTTAGTTTATTACATATCTCATCAATATCACCAGCACCCAAAATAACAACAGAATACCCCTCTAAAATTTTTTGTTTAATATAATCTTTTAATTCATTTTTTTTGCCAAAATATTTAGAGTTTTTGCCTAAATTATTTGAAAGAGTTTTAGCACTCCCCATTTTGTCATATTTTTCACGCGCGGAAAATGTTTTATAAATAGCCGTTTCATCATCTTTTAGTGCTTCTACAAATCTATTCATTAGCAGTTTTGTACGAGAATATGTGTGTGGCTGAAATACGACCAAAAGTTTGCAAATGTTTTCCTGATTATCGTTATAGTTTTTATCTATTGTCTTTATAACATTTAACACAGATTCAATTTCATCTGGGTGGTGTGCATAGTCGTGAACAATAAAAGGTTTTTTGCTTATTATTTCAAATCTTCTTTTTACTCCCCCAAAACTATTTAATGCTTTTTGTATTATCTTTTTATTAACACCAAACTCGTTTGCAACAGAAATCGCCGCTAACGCATTATTTATATTGTGAATGCCAACCAAGTTTATGTGAAATCTGCCATAATATTTTTTATACTTATAACAATCAAATCTGTATGTGCCATCTAAGAGCATTTTTATATTTTTTGCAATATAATCCCCATTTTTGCCAAAATAAACACTCTTTTTGCTATTCTTTAAATATTTATGCTCACTATCACATATAAGCACATCTCCACGTCCAGAAAACCTAGCAAAAGATTTTTGTACATTATTATATATTTTAAAATAATCCAAATGCTCGGGTGCAACATTTAACACAACCGAAATGTTTGGTTTTAGTTCTAAAAATGCATCTTGATACTCACAGGCCTCGCAAACTATTATTTTAGAGTTATTGTGTACAAAACTTACATCTTCTTTTGCAAGAAACCCACCCAAGTGCAAATCCGGATTTAATCTTGCCGTTTTTAACACATGATATATAAGTGCAGTTGTTGTTGTTTTTCCATGAGCTCCCGACACACAAATTGAGGTTTTATAACATTTAAGCATTAAGCCAAGCATCTTAGCCCTAGAAAGTACGGGCAGATTTAATTCTTTGGCTTTTTTAACCTCCACATTATCTCTGACCGCAAAACTATATATAACGAAGTCAGCGCCAAAAACATTTTTTTGGTCGTGTTTGTAATGTATTGTTGCCCCAAGTTTTTCGAGAGTTTTTGTGTTTTTTGTTCTTTTTGCGTCACTTCCTATCACCTCTTGACCAAGTTTTAATAGCCTTGATGCTATGGCATACATGCTTATTCCGCCTATTCCTACAAAATAAAATTTGTGGGTATTTTTATCTTTGTTTTTTAAAATGTTAATTATAGTTTTTTCAAAAGTTTGCATAAAATACTAGTCTCCGCTTTAATATATGAAAAAATATCAAAAAATGTTTTGAAAATTAACTACAATATGCTAAAATAAAGTCAGCTAGAAAGTTTTAGCAATATATAAAAGGAAGGGGAAAAGACATGAGAATTTCAGACATTAGAGTAAGACTTGTCGACAAAGAGGACAGCAAATTAAAAGCAGTAGCATCTTTTACTATTGATGATTGCTTTGTTGTTCACGACATTAAAGTTATTGAAGGAAAAGATGGTCTATTTATCTCTATGCCATCTAAAAAAACTCCAGATGGCGAATATAAAGATATAGTTCATCCAATCAATACAGAAACTCGTGAAGAGATTTCTAATCAAATCTTAGAAGCATATAAAAATGCTCCAAGAGAAGCGTAAAGATTAAAAACAAAAAAGCAAGCACCTTAGTTATGTGCTTGTTTTTTTTTACACCGTTTTTATATTCAATATTCTCTATATTTAAAAATACTTAAAATATGTAATTATTAAAAACAAGTTATCTTTTTACAAAAAATCGCTAAATGTTTTTAGCGATTTTTTTGTACATATAAATTTTATGTAAATATTGTTAAATATTATCAAAGCTTACTATGCCAACCACCGAATTACCCTTTACTATGCGAACCTCCGAATTACCCGTCGTTAAATCATAATTTTCGGTTTTTATAGTTAAATCCGCATAACTGAATAAACCATCATTTCCTACAAATTTAGATGAAATAGTCTTTGCGGATTCACTCGAAATAATATATTTGCCATAGTATATATAAATCTCATCCGCCTTAACCTTATCTTCAATTAGTCCAGAAGTACTGCTTATTTTAATTACCCTATAAGCATATGATGATGTATTTATTGCAGCACCAACAAATAATCCAAAGAATATTTGTTCATCAAAAATCATATTTACGGTAGAATTATAGCCAGCTTCGCTTACAAATTGTGCATAGAAGAATTCATCAAATTCATTTCCATTTTCATGAATATATTTTTTGTGTGAGACAAAGTTTATCTTAATATCTATTAACTCTACATCATTATTTTTATTGGTTTCAACCAATCCAATAATACCCCCAACATAATTACCACCAGTTATAATTAGCCCAGTCTCTACTTCGGAGGTATCTATGCCATCGTTATCTTTTCTCATTTGACCAATAGATATATTTTTAATCGTCCCCGATTTTGCATATCCAACAACACCACCAACATATTTAACAACATATGGGTTTAATATATTGTCATATGCACATCCGTTTTTGGTTGCTCCCTCTGCCTTAAATCCGTATCTACCAGAGAATGCTGCTCCCATTACACTATAACCTGTATCTGACCTAACATTGTTTATTTCTCCTGCAAGCATAATTCCAGCAATACCACCAACTGCCACAGGCATAACTGTTTCTACATTAAATAAATTTTTGAGTACTATATCTGAACTAATATCAATATTCGAAATAGTTCCACTGTTTTCACCGGTTAACATACCACCAAATGCTAGTGCAGAAACCATGTTTTCATATGAGTTCATGTTTAGTTGTACCCCGTCAACAGATGCAAACGAACCAATTCCACCAAATAATAGTCCACAAATCACACCAAACACCTTAGCAGATTTTCCAACAGATATATCTTTGGCTTCTGTAATTCCTCCAATATAGCCAGCTATTGCTCCCGCATATGAAACTGTGCTCTTTCTATTTTCTTTTTCTTGATATAGCGCTGTTTGCATTATTTTTGAAGGTTTATCTTTATTCTCTAAGACTTCAGAAGAATACCTTGTTGACCTAACAACCATATTAGAATAAATATTTCTTAAATAATTTGCACCAATCGTCCTTCCAAACAATCCACCAACTATGTTGTTTCCAACTATAACTGTGTTTTCGTTATCAACTGAAATGTTATAAATGCAAGCATTAGCTAATGTTCCAGCAAGCCCACCAACAAAATTGCAGTTAGGTAAATTTATATAATATGGATGCAAGTTTACATTCTTAATTACCGACTGCTCGGCAACAGTAGAACCTATTGTGCCAAAATATCCACCCGAAGCATATGCAATACTGCTGTTGATTGCATAATTAGATATGCTTAGATTGTTTCCTTCAAAGTATGCTATAAGCGTTCTATTAAACAAACTGCTTGAATATATGCCTTCTGAAATATAATCTATATCGCATATTAAACGATAGTATTCTTTTTTATTTTTTAAATTTTGTGCCAAATATTGTTCTAAGTCACTAGCCTCTGCAATTAAGTATGGATTTTTTGCCGTACCCGGTAGGAGCAATGTAGAAGATGATGTATAAACATATCCATTACTATCTGCTCTATAATTTTTATCCCAATCCAAAGTATACCTGGATGTAGCTATAATATTTGCAGAAACAAGTTGAAGCCTATTAGAAACAAACTTTTGCTCAACAGGAATTTCACTATCTACATCATATACTTCAAATCCATTCGCTGATAGAGAATATGGTTTTGAATTATCTGTCACTATTTCGCTTTCGGAATTTTTAACATAGAACCAAACACCATTTATTGGACTATTTTTATTATCGCTAACCAAAAAGTTTGCAAAAACACTATCATAACTACTAAATTCTTTTAGAGATAGTGGTTTTACGTTTGTTATTTTTGACTTGTAATTACCACCATCTAAAATATAATTATTCTCCGATGTTCCGTAGTTTATTACTTCTTTTTGAATAGCAAAATAGCAATCTTCAAATACTGCTGATTCATCATAAGTTATTACAAATGCAGATTTAATTGTGTTATTGCTTTCCATTTTAGAAAGTGAATAAACTCTCTTTATTATTTTTCATTAAGAATTAGATTTGTGGATGGTTTGCCATCATAAACTTTTCCGTCGGCACGGTAGTATTCAATTTGTTTTGAATCGTCTGATTTTGTAAGTTCAATGCGGAAAATATCACCTTGATTAACTATAGTCGGATAGTTTGAATAGTAGTTATAATTTTTTTTGTGTTTGAGTTTTTTTAATGTTTCATCAGGATTTTCAATTCGCCAGAATCTCCAGGATTTATAACCTTCCCAGCCGGAAATCTTTTTTTCACCAAAATAAGTTGCTTTGTAAGATTTTTCTTTAATTATAAAATATTCAGTTCCTAAAGGTGGCATAATATTAGAGTATAAGGAGAAATTGGAGATATCATAATCTTCTATACTTATATCATTATAATTGTTTCTGATTTGTGCAATCATAGAAGGAACCTTGCCAGTGGAATCCACCAAATAAACTGTATGGGCACTTCCATAAATACCCATGATTATTTCGTTTTCTGGTAAAGAATCAAAATCTCTTATAAAATTGCCGGCTAAATAATTTTCTCTGATTGAATCATCATGGTATTTTTTATAGTGCTTAGCCTGTTCGATATTTTCGAGTACAAGTTTATATTCCATGCTGTCTGTTAAACCTTTTTCTTCAAGCTGTTGCAGTAACAGTGAATCAGTTGTACCGGGGCGAGGACCAACATCTGTACCGTGGAAAATTGTTTCAGGGCATGTACGTTTTATGTTTTTATAAAAATCAAGATTATCCTGATTGTATGCAATAGAGCCTTTCCAGTTTTCGTAAATCTGCATTAAAAGAGAATCATCGTCATCTTTCATCCATTCATTTAAGAGTTGTCCAGTTGAATAATCATATTCAATAAATA
>JAGCEE010000146.1 GCA_017650795.1 Clostridia bacterium
AATGGTTCGGGCTTTTGGCTCAAGAGTCCTACCAAGAAGGCTTTTGCTATCCACTTCAAGTATGAACAATACGGCAAGACGGGTATGTACATTGAGGTGAATGATTATGATTTCATTGAAAGAACAAACTTCCAGTATTCCGATGATATGGATGATTTGATTGTGAACCACTTGCTTGAATACGAAAAGAAGCAAACAGAATGGGAAAAGAAAAATCAAATCGCATAAGTTTGAATGAGAGAGCAAAGGGTGGTCAAATGACCACCCTTTTTAATTTTAATTTAATTTTGATTAGCCACCGCAATTGTAAGCTCTTTCCTTCCAATTTTCAAGGCCAGCCCATCTTAACTTATAAATTTGGTCAAATGTTCTAAAGTTAAGTTCCTTACCACGAACTTTAGGATTTTTCATAAATTCGTCGGACTTCATAAAGTCAAAGACTTCTTGTTTCAAGGCTGGGTCGGTAATATCCTTACCTTCAGAACCTCTAGCACCCAAGGACTTGTAAACCTTGATGTGTGGCAAAACGGTTTCCATTCTCTTCATAACACCCTGAGCACTCAAGACAATATCAATACAAGTACATCTTGTCAAAAGGGCGGAATCTTTCTTATAGATTTCAGATTTCTTCAAGTTAGAAATGAAGATTACTTCACCTTCAAAGATAAAGTGGTTAGGGAATCCTTCCTTGCCATTGTGGGCATCTGACCATTCTTGAACTCTTTGGGCAATTTCATTGTTATCATCAAGGTCTGATGTATAAACCATACCTTCGCTCTTTGTAGCCCAAGAAATTTCTCTAAAGTCATTGGAATCCAAAGCACCCTTCAAGATGTTCAAAGCATCGGCATCCTTGAAAACACTATCGCAATCATCAAATACTACAATCTTGTCGCGGTTATACCAAAGTGTAGCATACATAGCTGCTGGGCTTGCCTTACCCTTGACCTTTTCCCAAGTTTCGTGACGCTTACCATATTGGTCAAGAATCTTGTCAATGTTATATGACTTACCAATACCACCTTGACCTGTAACCAAAAGGGCTGGCATAACACCCTTAGCAATCAAGGTAACATAGTCGGACAATTCATCAAATACCAAGTCTGGGTCTGCATATTCAGTATCATTAAGCATTTCTTGGGCAACCTTTAATTGCTTGGTTGGTGTAACGGTTTCCCTAGCACCATTTAGAATCTTAATGGCTGGATTGTAGGCAGCATTACCTTCATCATCACTCTTTTCACCACATAGCTTACGAGCATCTATGTTAGAAACACCCAAGGCATCAGCAACATCACTAACGGTACCACCTTGTTCTTTGATGTATTTAGCAACAATGATTCTTACATAGGTTATAGGTACTGCAACCGTATCTCTAATTTCTTCGGCTGACTTACCTTCTTCATACATCTTTTTGATTACTGCTGGCTTACCATTGTAGATTTCACCATTGTATTCAAACTTACCTGTTTCAGTAAGTAAAGATTCGTTTACATTTGGTTCATCTTCCTTTTCAACACCTTCATCATTATCTTCAAACTTGTTGTTGTCTGTAAGAATGTCTGCAATGACGGGTAACAAACTTGTGAAAGAACTATTGCCTGGTGCTATTTTAGATGTTGTAATTTCAAGTGTCGGATCTACATTGTAGTTCCAACTTTGCCAAAAGTTGATAGAATGGAATGTGTTTCCTTCCCAGTTGATACGAATGGCAGATGTATCTGTCTTACTAACAAACAAATAACCAAAGAAATTACC
>JAGCEE010000147.1 GCA_017650795.1 Clostridia bacterium
AATATCCAAATGCAGAGAAAATATCGGTTATTCCAGAGCATGGCTACACCACAAAGGCAGAAACAAGCATCACATAGAATATTGGTATGATAAAGAAAACAAAGAACAAATGAATATTCCATATAAATATGCAGTAGAATGTGTTTGCGATAAAATAGCTGCAACGAAATGCTATAATAAAAAAGAGTATAGACCAGAAATGGTGTTGGCCCATTGGTCAAGAGTGGGAATACATGCACCTGCCAATGATAATATGAAGACATTTTTTACAACAGTTTTTACAGATTTGGCAGAACATGGGGAAAAGTTTGTATTAAATAAAAAATATTTAAATGCCATTTATAACTCGTCAATAACAAACAATGAGCCAATAGACTAAATTTAACCTATAAAACTATGAGAAAACACTCACATCCGTTCGTGTTATTCTTGTGCTCCTAAAGAAAAACACATTACCAAAAACTAAACGTTTTATGATAATGTGTTTTTTGTTTTATAAAATATATGTCAAAATTATGAGTTATTCTTTATGTTAAACTATGATAATTACGATGAAGTTTTATTCTATCTTGCAATACCATCTTTGTATTCATTAGTGTTTTGCCCCATATAATTAAGCACCTTGTTTTCAATAGCAATAGAATTACGAGAATCACTCTCCATGCCTTTTTGATACAATCTAATATATGCCTCGTCATTTAATGTATATTGTTGTTTTGTACTTTTATAAACCTGTAATTGGTATGGTTTATCTGGATTAAAGTGTATTTCCGTATTGCCATTAACTTCTTCAGTATTAGCATACATCTGCAGTTGTTGAAACATTAATTGATATTCGTTAACAACAAAGCCTTCCGAGTTTTGATCTTTTTCCTCTATATAAACCTTACCAAAGTAATTATAACAATTTCTCCATGTTTCCTCATATTTTATATCAGTAATTGTCACTCTATTATTCTTTTTACAGAGGTATGATGCAACATCATGAAGTTCTTCTTCATATGTCATGTTTTTAACACTTGTTGGACTTTGCTTTGTGATTTCCTCTACGATTTGAATAAGTGCTTCTTGCTCTTCTTCACTAAAACTGCTAAAATCATCAGAAAAGACATACTTGCCATTCTCATCCCTATCCACACCTATTGTTAATCCAACAAAACTATTATATGTATCTTGGTCAATATTATATGTAATAGAGGTTGCGGTTTCATTATTATCAATGATTGCATCTCCATTAACTTTTAATACTGGAGTTTCGTCCTCGTATGTGTACATTGCATAATTGTAATCAAAATCTACATATCCAAGTGTCTTTTTAACATTTTCCTCAACATTTGTATACTTGCTTAAAATTTTATCTTCTTCACTAGTTGCTGGCGCTGTCATAGAAACTGATGGCTCACCACTGTAACGACCACTACCTGTAGTCTTGTTATTGTTGTTTGTTGCACCAATTCCACAACTTGTTAGCATTGTTCCGCCACCAAACAAAATTCCAACTATTGCCAAATTTGCAATTACGGCTCTAAAACCTTGTTTTACTTTTGCACTATTTTTTGTTTTCATAAATCTCTCCCTAAAAAGCTTAAGAACATGTTATCACACAAAAACTCTTTTGTCAAGATGGTCATTTCGCTTTATAGGGCATTCAATTAAGATTTTACATTTATTTTAAAATATGATAATATGAGCAAGAGGAGATTTTTATGTTTTATTGGATTACAATAGCTGTATTGATTTTGTTATATATTTCAGCAATCAAAATAATGAAAAACTTTACAAACATCAAATTAACAAATTCACTACTTTGTATCTTTATATTCTTATTTTACATAACTGGCGTTTTAATAGTATATTTGGATGTTGGAGCAAATGATTGGAATTTTACAAACACACTGCCAGTGGCGAATGTAAGCCCATTTATGTTTTTTACAAGTCCAATATTTTTTGTTCTGTCACAAAAATTAAAAAAATATTATCTTACTCTCATTGCATTATTATCGGTTGGCATGATTTTATCTCCGATTATTAGTTGCATATACTTTGCTTCTATTTCATATAGATTTATTCCACATTTTTTGCTCGATTTTTTTGCACACTTTTTATTATCAATTTGGGGTGTATATATAGTAAGAACAAATCAAATAGATTTAAAAAGAAAACAATGCCTTATTAGTGCTATGGTTTTAGTTTTTGTTGCCACCACAATGCTAATATTAAATGTTATTTTTGATACAGCATTTTTTGGACTTTCACTAAATGGAAAACATAATATTTATAATTTTGTAATAGTCGAAAATTCAGTATTGTCGGCACTTATCTACTTTTTAGGTTTATGCTTGTGTTTGTTCTTTGGGTATTTGCTCCAAACATTTATAAATAAAAGATTATCAAAAATAGTAATGCAAAAAAATATTTAAACATTTAATAAAACAAAAATTGATAATGCCATATAATTATGATTTATAAAAAAACAACCATGAAAATTCATGATTGCTTTTTTGTATATTATAGGTAATATTGTTTGTCTTCTTTTTTTACCTCTTCGGCAGTATAGTTTTGATAAACTATAAAAGCATATTCGCCCGTCTTTGGTGGTTCTGGTCCCATTTTTAGTTTCTTTTTTTCACCATCTCCTTTTCCCCACCATAAGTAATAAGGTAATGTATGATATTTTCTGTACATCGCCAAATCCAATTCTCTTACCAAATCATTTTTGTCTAGCTTATCAAGACTTCTTACATTGATTTTTCTAGGAAAATACTTATCCAGCATATTTTGCAGCCTATCATCAGCAATTACAACGAACTTTTCACACAATTGTCTTCTAAGTGTGGTTGCAGAATCCTTGATCCACCAATAATTTCCAGAAATTAAATCCATTTTTACCATTTTATACATTGATGTAGCAGTTCTGTTTATCAAATCAAGATATTCAGCACGTGCATTGTCATCAACAAATCTGTTGTTTTTTATCAATAAGTTGCTAATCTGTTCTAAACAATATCCATATATTCTTAAAAAGCCATATAAGTTTTCGTCACCATTTGAATTTTTAAAATATTTTTGAAACTCTTTTTTTAAAGCCTCATTTGTATCAAAATATCTCTGTTGATCTTCCAATGTGCCTTTAGGATATTTAACATAAAAATCATATAATGTATCAAAATAGCTACTGATAGCCTGTTCAAGTGCCTTTTGAACATCTTTGTTTTTAAACTGTTCATTATAAGTCTTTTTTTCACCAAAAACATTATTTATTAAATAGTCTTTATAGGTTCTCTCAAAATTACCAAAAACATATGGTTTAAAATCTTCTTTTATCATGTAGTCTCCTAAAAATATTATATCACATTTTTAGAATATCACATCATGCTATAAATGTCAATGCCCCTACACTCCACTTTTTGCAAAACCGCCATTTTTATTATGCTCACCTTCTAAAAATTCACCAATAGTGTTTTTTGCTGTTTTTTGTAAATGCTTGCTTGCTTTTGCTAAACGTTCATCTATTTCTTTTATTTTATTATTATCAACAGAATCTTCAAGTAGGCGAATTTGATTTTTTAGTCTTGATATTTCATTGCCCTGTTCAACAATTCGCACCATGGCTTGTCTTAACTTATTGTTGGCAGACTCCAACTGCTCGTCAATATTTTTTTTTGCCTTTTCAAACTCTTGTTTTTTAACTAATTTTATAATTACAAGCATTAAAGCATTTATCTCTTCATCTGTAATGGCCGTCTGCCTGTTTGGCATTTTTATAATTCTTCCCATACTATCCTCTTTCCTTTTATACATTGTTTCTAGCCTATATTTATTTTGAAATCTAATCATCATAGATGCATCACCACCAGCAAGCGTTAAACATGCTCGCCTAACGGAGTAGCCATTGTTTTTGTATTCATCTATTTTCTCTATTAGTTTTTTTGTTTCTACATCTGTAAACGCCATTACTGATTTTGACCTGTGCTGATTTATATCTATTTTAAGTTTTTTAGCCCTTTTTGGATTTGCACTTAAATCCAGAACTTCTTTGTAATAATAATTTCGTACACTGTTTTTTTGCCTTTTAGTTAAATCTGCAAATGAACCAAATATATTTATTAACGCAATACCCTCGCTTCTTTTTACCTCAACAAACTTAAATAGTGCCTTTACCTCCTCATCACTCCATTTGCCATTTTTCATATAAAAATCCCTCCGTAGTATTTGTTGACATAAAATAATGTTATTAAACATATATTTTCACATAATTTTTAAAGTCGTCATTTAAAATATAATATGGATAATATAATTTTTTCTCTTGGTGGTTTTTGTCTTACCGACAATAATCAAGTTTTAAACATAAACAAGAATACTTACATAAAAACACCCGACACTATAGTTAAACTATCCGATAATCTTTGTCCTAAAAACCAAATAATTATAGACACAAAAAATGTGCAAAGTTGCAGTATGTATAAAGCATCGATTATAAATAACATTAGATTTATTGAAATTATCAACTCTGGTGAAAAAGTATTAAAAAATAAATATATTACAAAAAACTGCGAAATAAATATTTTTGAAAACCATGTTTTGATTGTATATAATGGAAAAGTATATAGTTATTATTTTGATTATTTCGAAAATACACAAGCCTTTGAAATAAACGGAAAAGCGTATATTTTTAACAATAAATATTTTTTAATATTTGATATGGGTTTATTGGTTTTTAGTCATTACTTTGTTGTTGAAATCAATTATAAAAACTTAGAGATTTTATGTAGATTACCAAAAAATTTAAATTATTATATTTATATAAAATTAAATACGATTAACAACTCTGTATTTATAAAAAAATTAAAAAAATCTGGCAATGATTTAGCATATTTATTGCCTTATAAACTATTCTATTTATCTAAGAATAACTTTCAAGATGTTAGTGTATTTGTTAAAAAAAGTATTGATTGTAAAAACCTTTTTAGATATTTTAATGAGTACGAAAATATTTTTAATATAGATGATAAGTTTTACATAACCCGTTACGACGGCATACATCCTCTAACAATCACAATAGAAGACAAATATATTTCTGATATTGACTAACTTTTAAAAATGCTTTATAATTTTAATGCGAGGTAAAAATGAACATAAAAGACATAATATTAAAAAAATCGCATGGAAAAGCATTAAGTAAAGAAGAAATAATATTCTTTGTAAATGGATACACAAATGGTGAAATACCAGATTATCAAATAAGTTCACTTTTAATGGCAATAAAACTAAAAGGCATGAACGAAAAAGAAACTTTTGAACTAACCAAAGCCATGCTAGAAACTGGCGAAGTTTTGAATTTGTCTAAACTTGGAATGGTTGTAGACAAGCATTCAACGGGTGGCGTAAGCGATACTACAAGTTTGGTCATTGCTCCAATAGTGGCATCTTGTGGTGTAAACATGCTGAAGTTAAGCGGTGGTGGATTAGGCCACACCGGAGGAACAATCGACAAACTTGGAGCTTTTGATGGCTTTAATACAAATATATCTATGGATGAAGCGATTACTTTAACAAAAAAAATCGGTTGTTGCGTACTCTCTGCAACAGCTAACCTTGCACCTGCCGACAAAAAAATGTATGCACTAAGAAATGCAACAAGCACAGTGGATTCCATTCCTCTTATTGCTTCTTCCGTTATGAGTAAAAAACTTGCCGGCGGTGCCGATGCCATTGTTTTAGATGTAAAATACGGAAACGGCGCATTTATGAAAACAAAAAAATCTGCAACCGAGCTTGCTAAATTGATGTCAGATATAGGAAGGCGTTATGGCAAAAAAATAGATTATGTTGTTGGCGACATGAATGAACCTTTGGGTTATAATATTGGAAATACATTAGAAGCATACGAGGCAATAGAAATACTTAAAGGCAAAAAAGGAAAATTGTATGATGCAATTATTGAGCTTAGCGGAAAATGTATTGCACTTGGGCTTGATATTGAAGAGAACATTGCCACACAAATGGCAATAGATGCAATAAAAACTGGCAAGGCATTAGAAAAATTTAAAGAGATGGTTAAGGCTCAAGGTGGCTCAACAAAACTATTTAATGGATTAAAACTAAAACCAACGCTAATAATTAAAGCAACACAAAATGGAGTATTAAAGAGTGTAAACACAGAAGAACTTGGTATTTTGGTTGGTCAAATGGGTGCGGCTAAACAAACACTAGATGATGTAATAGATTACAATGTTGGAATAAAAACATTTCATAAAATTGGAGAGCAAATTCATGAAGGAGATACATTGTTTGAAGTGTATGCAAAAAATAAAGGGCAAGCAAAAGAGTTTGCCCCAAAATTGCTAGGATGCTATAAAATAGTATAATAAAAATAGCAGTAATGCAGAAAATCGTTTTAAATAACGGTTTTCTGTTTTTTTAATTTGGTATGAATTATTTTTTCGACAAATATTTCTCTCATAACTTTTGCAATACCAAAATATTGTATTTTAGGAGCAAAAATATGAACTTAAAAAATATTATTGGCAAAAAAGTATATTCAGTTTACGAGGGGGATACTGTTGGCACAGTTATGAGTGCAAACTTTAATAATTCCTTTAAAAAAATATCTTCCCTTATTGTATTTGATGACGAAGACGATGAATATTGCCTCCCCCTATCTTCCGTAATGGCAATGGGTGATGGAATTATTATTAAGAATAGAACAAAACTCCGTGATTTACACGAAATTAGGAATATTGGCATTATTTGCAAAGAAGTGTTTGATGAAAATGCAAAAAACCTTGGAATTATTGATGATGTGGAATTTGACCTACAAGGCAATATTGAAAAGTATATAACAAACAACAAAACCGAATTAGACCCAGCATTTGTTATATTTAGAAAGGGATTTATATTATACTCTAAAAACAAAATAGTTATTTCTAATTTAAGACCAAGAAAAAAGAACATTGACTTAAAAACAATTAAAGTAAAAGTATTTAATATAAAGGATATAAAAGAAAATAGCTTTCTTCCATCAAAATTACAATACAATCCACAAAGTATTCTTGGCAAAATTGCAAAAGGTGACCTTGTTGGACTAAACAATGAAATAATAATTAAAACAAATCAAACAATAACCGAAAAAACAATTTTAGATGCCACCAAGCACAACCGCCTTAATCAACTTTATTATCTAGCAAATTAAAAGCACTAAAAATAAAATACTTTAAGCTAATTATTATAAAACAACAATATTAAAAACATGAGCAAAGGCCTAGTTGTATTTAAAAATAACATATTTTTAAAATCCACACACCACTTGCTCTGTTTTTTATTTTTTTACCATTTTTACCAAAATCCACTATTGACAACATGCTCTTTTAGGTGTATTATTTTTAGGCAAAATAAGGAGAATATATGAGAAGCGTTTTAGATTATGAAATGGATTATATTTTTAGACTATATAACAAACAAGTAAAAAGCCTTGGCTTTGATGCAATGGCAAACACAAGCAATCGCAAACTACAAAAAGTATTTGCTTTAAAATACAATGATTTATTTAAGCAAATAAAAGGTTTAAATGAAAAATTAGGAAAGTCAAGAGAAGAGGTTTCCTATGCCATACTAAAAATAAGACGACTAATTGCACTTTGGGAAAAAGAAGGAATAATAAAAGTAGAAGGTGGCGTTGGCTTTTCTGAAAACGACAAGTATAAAGAATTTCCAATTTTTGCCTCACAACACTTTGAAATTGCTCCAACAAAAGAAACCATTTTAAAACTACAAGCAAAAGCAATAGACACATTTATTGAAACCTTTAACCATAGAATTGACGAAGCAAATTTAGACCATAAATATAGAATAAACAATTTAAGAGATTTAAGGCTTGCTCTTATTAAACACAAAGGTTTAGATATGACCACAGCAACAAAACTAACAGACATCTATCGTCAACATTCTAGCAAAAGTGACATATACCACTTTTCAAGAAACACAAATCGTTCTTTTTAATTAAAGTAAAGCTTAATTAAACCCCCACCAAAAAATTGGTGAGGGCTTTTTATTGGGTTTGTTGTTTAAAAAATGTATATTATTTGTTAAGAACAAAAAACTTACATTGCTTTTGTTGTTTCCAAAACTTTATGCTTTTTTATCCATTCGTACAAATCTTCATATTTGCCCTTGCCTTCTGCAATACTATAAGCAATTTTAACTATTTCTCTATTTGTTGCTTTAATAATAACTCCACTTTGTTCCAAAAATATAAGCATAACCAAAATGCCAATTCTTTTGTTGCCATCAATAAACGAATGGTTGGATATTAAATTAAATCCAAGTCTTGCCGCTTTTTCTTCTTTTGTTGGGTACAACTCCACTCCACCAAAAGTTTGATAAACCGATTCCAATGCAGAATCCAATAAATCAAAATCTCTAACGCCAGCAGAGCCTCCCGAGTGCTCTATCATGATTTGGTGTAATAACATTACTTTATCTTTATCAAATCTTATCATTTTGCCAACTCCCT
>JAGCEE010000148.1 GCA_017650795.1 Clostridia bacterium
CTGGTAAGGCTACTGTAGCCGGTACATTGGAAGTTACTTTTGATGAGTTCCAAGACCTTTACATTTCTAAGGCTTTACACAGATGGCAAAATTTACTATTCAACCAAGGTTTCCAAAACGATATTGATGCAACTGGTATTACAGGTGGTGCTAGTTCCAATTACTTGAAAGATTATAGTGCTACTGTAAGAGTAGTCCTTTATGATTCTGCTTTGAAGAGTAAGCTACCGGTTGAATACAAATTCTATTATGTCTGGCCTAAGACCGTATCACAAGTCGCATTAGGTCAAGAAAGTGCTGAAAAGATTATAAGAAGTGTTACATTCAACTATTCAACCTATGAAATGATTGCTACTGGTGAATAATTAAAATTATTTTTAGATAAAATAAAAGGCAATCATTAGATTGCCTTTTTAATTGTTGTTTGGAAAGTTTTACACAACCGGTTCACTTTCCATCTTTTCAATTTCCTTTTGAACCTTTTCCATAAGCCTATCACGAACATTTCCAATTTCCACACCTTTAACATTAGCAAAGGCTTCATCAAGGGCTTTCTTACATTCGTTTGCCTTTTCAAAGGTATCAAAACCATAGCAAGCAACATAGTCACGAACAAAGGCTGAAGAGAACTTTCTATCAGCAAATTTCTTAGCAATACGGCCAACCTTGGAGGCATAGTTGATGATGTAGGACACATCAAGAATGAAGTTGCTTTTGTTGTAAGTGGTGTAGAAGTCCGTGATTACCATATTGTTACCTCTTATTGTTTGTTGTTCCCTTTTACATAAGTAAATATAGATAATTTTGGCTTATTTGTCAATAGATAATGGCAAATTTTTGTGTAAAACTCAAGTTTACATTTGATACAAATTAAGAAAAAAATCAAACTAAAATTTATAAATAAATTGTGTTAATTAAACACAAATGTTCATTAAAAAATTGGAGGAATCTCAAATGGATAAAATTCTTGAAAAACTTGCCGGTGTTCTTACTGCAGAAGATTTACAAGAAATCAAAGAATCTTTTGAATCTGCTGTAGAAGAAAGACTTAAAGTCAAGTTGGCCGAAGAAACCGATTCCTTAACCAAAAAAGCTGATGAATTTTGTAAGCAAAAAATCAAAGAAGCCGTAGATAAGAAAACCGCTGAATTGGAAGACCTTGCTAACAAATATTGTGAAGAAAGATGTGCTAAGATTGCTCTTAAAGAACAGGAAAAGCTCAATTCACAATGCAAGAAGTTGGAAGAAGCAGCCGAACAATATATCTACGAATTTTTTGATGAAAAGTTCACAGAAAAATATGGTCAGGAACTTCAGGCTCTTGAAGAAAAGGTTATTACCGGCTTGGATAAGTACCTAGAATATAACATCTCCGAAAAGATTAATGACAAACTCATTACAAAGACTGCTATGTCCGAAACATACGCTCCAATTATTGAAGGTATTCAACACTTGTTTGAAGACCAGTATGTTCCTATGGATTTGACCGGTTCCAAGAAGCTTCGTGAAGCTAAGGCAGAAAATGCTGAATTGCAGAAGTCTTTGAAGAAACAATTAGCAGAAAATATGCGTTTGATTGATTTAGTCGAAGATTCAAATAAGAAGGCAACAATTGCTGAAAAGACTTATGGATTAGACCCAACACAAAAGGCTCGTGTTCAAAAGTTCTTTGAAAGTAAGTCATTGTCTGAAACCAAAAAAGATATTGATGATTATGTAGATATGATTTCTGAACAAACTGAAATGTATCGCACTAATCGCAAGGCACTTTTTGAAAAGAAAGCTCGTCCAGTATCACGTGCTATCAAAACTGAAAAAGCACTAGAAAAGGATGAATTAATCACTGAAAAATACAAGAAACCATCTTTTGAAACAAACACCTTTATGGATAAAGCTGCTCGTTTCTTAGATGAAGAATAAGAACAAATTAACCCAATTTTAAAAAATTGGAAAAATAAAAATTATAAATAAAGTATAAAATTAAACAAAACTCATTTAATAGGAGATAATAAAATGAATACAGTTAAAAAGGCATTGATGGAACGCTGGACAACAAAAGCCCCTGCAGTTCTTTCTATTGCAAATATTCAAGATAAGTATATCCGCGAAAATATGGCAAAACTCATGGAAAACCAGAGATTCCAGGACATTGGAAATGCTTTGAATGAAGATTTTGGTATGGGTGTTGGTGCACCTCTTGGTGCTGACCAGGGTATTCCTCATGGTGGTGATAGCAAGGCTGTCTTTGCCCCAATTTCTTTAGCCCTTGTCCGTCGTGTTTTCCCACAGTTGTTTGCTAACGTTCTCGTTGGTGTTCAACCACTTTCTGGCCCAGTAGGTTTGGCTTTCGCCCTTCGTTATGTTTATAAAGATGCAGGCGACCCAAATAAATTAGTTGAAGCTGCTTGGAAGGCTGTTCCAGAATATTCTGGATTCTCAGGTTCTACCGCTAACACAAGTGGTGCACCAGATGCCGGTACCGCAGTTGATACCCAATCTGCTGAATCTTGGAAGATTACAGGTGATTATGATGAAATTCAAACACACAATGATTTCTCTACCGGTATTCGTGGTAAGATTCCAGAACTTGGTTTGATGTTCTCTAGACAGTCTATCGTAGCTAAGACTCGTAAGCTCGCCGCTAGTTTCTCTCTTGAATCTGCTGAAGATATTAAGAGAATGCAGGGTGTAGAAATGATGACCGAAATGGTTAATGTTCTTCAGTACGAAATGACCGCTGAAATTGACCGTGAAACCATCGCAAGATGTAAGTCCTTATGTAAGCCAATCTACTGCAAGGCTGGTAACAACACTGATGTAGATAATGGTTTCGTAGGCCGTTGGTCTCAAGAAAGATATTCTCGTATCGTAGGTTTGATTATGAAGACCGCTAACGATATTGCTACAGCTACTCGTAGAAGTGCAGCTAATATCGCAGTTGTTTCTCCAGATATGGCTTCCGTTCTTCAACAGGCCGCTCCATTCTTCAACAAAGTAACAAGTGATGTAAATGGTTCTACCGCTACACCAGAAATTGGTACTTTGAATGGTGCTATCAAGGTTTACCGTGATAACTATGCTGTAAACTATCAGGGTGTTGACAATGGTGAAGTCCTTCTTGCCTATAAGGGTACCGGTGTATCAGATTGTGGTGTAGTATTCTGCCCATACGTTACCGGTGTTGTTAATCAAGCTATTGACCCTAACGATTTCTCTCCAAGAGTAGGTGTTATGAGCCGTTATGCTTTCGCTAACAACATGCTTGGTGCTGATAACTACTATCGCTTGCTCAAGTTTGATACAGCTTCAATCTGGGCTGATACATCTGACAAAGACCAGTATGTATTCTAATTTCTAGTAAATTAGAAAAGCATGCCACTTTTTAGGGTGGATATGAAATAGTTTATATCCACCCTTTTTTAAAAAACAAATTTTAAATGGAGATAAAAAACAATGAAAAATCCTACATCTAACGGAAATGATTTGTACCAAGTTGGTAACGATTACCCACAGGTAGCTAAGAAATACTTTGTTCTTTCTTCTTACAAGGATGGTATCTATACTGAAGTTAATAGTGCTACAGTATTCAACCCAGCCGGTGAAGATGGTGATGTTTTCTTTGACTTGAAGTCTAAAGAAGGTATCAACAAGAGAATCCTCAATGTTCTTCCTCAGTCTGCTTGGGGTGAAGTTGATGCTGAACCAGCAAGTGCTTTCAGTGGTGCTTACTACCTCAAAGACGAATATGCTACTGCTAAGGTCAGTGCCGACCTCGGTGA
>JAGCEE010000149.1 GCA_017650795.1 Clostridia bacterium
AATTTTTTGATGAAAATTCATCAGGAATTGTTATATGCACGCGTCCGTCCTCATCCTTCATTTCTCTTGCCAATCCAACATCAATTATACCAAACAAATGTCTTTTTTCTGAATAAAAACAACGTATCCAATTAGGATTTAGTTTTTTTGATGCCTTAACCAAAAAAAATGGTTGTATTTATTTATATAAAATATAAAATTAATTTTTGTTTGACACGTATGTTAATAATATCTTATACTAACATTGTATGTGGGGTGCATACAAAATGAAAAGAACAATTCTCCTAACATATATTTTTATTAAAGGGGAGAAAGTATGAACACAATATCAGTGATTCTTTTTTGCCTTGCATCAGTAGCAGTTGGATTTTTAGTTGGATTTTACTTTTATAATTACTTTGCAACTAAACGCCAAAGCAAAAACAAAGCACAAGCATTAAAAATTATAGAAGATGCCTATGCTGAAGCAAAAGTAATCAAAAAAGAAGCTAATCAAGAAGCAAAAGATGAAGCAATAAGAGTACGACAAGAGGCAGAAAAAGAAATTAAAGAACGAAAAGAAGAACTAAAAAAGACCGAAGATAGAATGCGTGAAAAAGAAGATTTTATCGATAAAAAAGACCTTTATATCGATAAAAAACAGCAAGAACTCGACGAACAAAAGAAAAAACTAGATGAAAAATCAGCCGAACTAGATTCACAAATACAAAAACAAACAGAAGTTAAGGCTGAAATGATTAAAAAATTAGAACAAGTTTCTCTTATGAGCAAAGAAGAAGCAAAAAATGTTTTAATAAATAGTTTAACCGATGAAGCTCGTCGTGATGCTGCAAAATACGTTAAACAAATCGAAGACGAAGCAAATGAAAATGCAAGAAAAGAAGCTCAAAACATAGTAAGCCTTGCAATACAAAAATGTGCAACCGATATGGTAGCCGAAGCAACAGTTTCTACAGTTGCAATTCCTAACGAGGAAATGAAGGGTAGAATTATTGGTCGTGAGGGAAGAAATATCCGTGCGATTGAAAGTGCAACTGGCGTTGATTTGATTGTAGACGACACTCCAGAAACAATCACTATCTCTTGTTTTGATCCAATTAGAAGGGAAGTTGCTAGACTTAGTCTTGAAAAACTTATAATGGATGGTAGAATTCAACCAACCAGAATTGAAGAAATTGTTGAAAAAGTTAAGCGTGATTTAGATGTTCAAATTAAAGACGCCGGTGAAAAAGCAACAATAGAGGCAGAAGTTTATGGACTTCATCCAGAACTAATAAAAACATTAGGAAGATTAAAGTTTAGAACTAGTTATGGTCAAAATGTATTAAAACATAGTTTAGAAACTTGCTACATTGCAGGACTATTAGCCGCAGAAATAGGTGCAGATATTAAAATTGCAAAAAGAGGTGGCTTATTGCATGATATTGGCAAGGCACTTGACCACGAAGTAGAAGGTACACACGTATCTATTGGTGTTGAATTAGCAAAGAAATATCACGAAAATCCAGCAGTAATTCACTGTATAGAAGCACACCACTTTGGTGTTGAATTTAAGAGTGTAGAGGCAATTTTAGTTCAAGTTGCTGATGCTATTTCTAGTGCAAGACCTGGTGCAAGAAGAGAAACATTAGAAAACTATGTAAAAAGACTAGAACAATTAGAAGAAATTGCAAATTCATTTGAAGGTGTAGATAAATCATTTGCAGTTCAAGCGGGTAGAGAAGTAAGAATAATTGTTAAGCCAGAAAAAATTTCTGATGAAGATGCAATGTTTATGGCAAAAGATATTGCAAAGAAAATTGAAGATAACATGGAATATCCTGGACAAATTAAAGTTAATGTTATTCGAGAATCTAGGTTTGTTGAAACAGCAAAATAGTTTAACTAAAAAATACATCGAAATATTTTCGATGTATTTTTTTAACTTAATTCTTCTTTAAGTTTTGCTATTATCTTATTTTCTAATCTACTTACTTGAACCTGAGAAACACCCAAGGTTTTTGCTATTTCACTTTGGGTTTTATCTCTAAAAAATCTTAATATTATTATTTGTTTATCTCTATCTGATAGTTTTCTTAAAACATCTTTTAATACCAAATTATTTACCATTTCTCCACTTTGGTCCTCGGCAAATTTATCTAATAGATACATGCTTTTTCGGTCATCATCTTCTAGTGGAGTATAAATAGAAACAGGCATTTTTGCAGAATCCATTGTAAATATTACATCATTTACGTCCATTTTAAATTCTTCGGCTATTTCTTCAAGCGATGGTCTTCTAAAATTTTGCTTTATAAATTCTTCTACATACCTGTTTATTTTAATATTTTGAGATTTTATTGCCCTAGAAACCTTTATTGCTCCATCATCTCGCATAAAACGCTTTATTTCACCAATTACCATAGGAACACAATAAGTAGAAAACTTTGTGTTAAAACTTTCATCATAGTTTGATATTGCTTTTATAAATCCTAGACAACCAAGTTGATAAAGGTCATCATATTCAATACCTTTATTTAAATATCTTTTAATCAAACTCTTTATAAGTGGAGCATTTTCTTGGATTAACTTTTCTTTTGCTTGTTTATCGCCATTTTTAGCACTCTTTATTAAAAGTTTTGTTTCATCTACATCTAGCATTACATACCTACTGCATCTTCACTTACACCTTTAAAAATTTTTTCCATATGTACTATTAAACCATTTTTTCCATTTCTTTTTAATTCAACCTCGTCCATAAAGCTTTCCATAACAGTAAATCCCATTCCAGAACGTTCTTCGTCAGGCTTTGAGGTATAAAATGGCTCTCTTGCTTTCTCAAAGTCTTCAATACCAATTCCATTGTCACATATATCAATATAAACACCGCAACTATAAAGCTTTATTTTTATTGTTATGTCGCCATCACCAAGAGGGTAGGCGTGAACAACAGCATTTGTGACAGCTTCACTGACAGCAGTTTTAATATCTGTTATCTCGTCCAAACTTGGGTTTGCTTGAACGCAAAAAGCAGCAACCAATGCTCTTGCAAATCCTTCGTTTACAGATAATGCCTTAAAAGTTATTTCCATTTCATTTATTGTTTTCATATTTACTCCTTTGTTTTACGAAATTTTGGGCATTAAATCGTATATCCCAGTCATTTTAAATATTCTTTCAACATGGTTTGATGGATTACATATAAATATTGGAATGTTTTTGCTTTTCATACGCTTATATCTTCCAACAAGCACACCAATTCCTGTGCTATCCATAAAATCAAGCTCAGATAAGTCAATAATAACTTGTGAAAAGTTTGATTTAGAAAAAATGTCATCAAGACTTATCCTTGTTTGATAAGCACTATGTTCATCAAGTTCGCCACTTAAAATTACATATAATGTATTTTCATATATTCTATTTTTAATCTCCATTTTTCCTCCTTTCAAACACAATTACATTGTAGCATCGCAAAATTGTAAGATTTTGGTAAGTTTTGTAAAAAATAAAAGAAAAATGTAAAAATAAAATTATGAGTATTATTTTTTGATACTATAATTCAAAACAAAATTTTTTATGTTTTGATAAAAAAGTTTAAAAAACTTGTTGACTTTATAGTCAATTTGGTATAAGATATCAAAGTCAATTTGTGACGGGGTGTAGCGCAGTTGGTAGCGCACGTGGTTTGGGACCATGGGGCCGGGAGTTCGAGTCTCTTCACCCCGACCATAATTTACACGGGTCTTTAGCTCAGTTGGTTAGAGCTACCGGCTCATAACCGGTTGGTCCGGGGTTCGAGTCCCTGAAGACCCACCAAAATTATTCTTTGGTGAAATAATTTAATATTTGGCTCGGTAGTTCAGTTGGTTAGAACGCTAGCCTGTCACGCTAGAGGTCGTGGGTTCGA
>JAGCEE010000150.1 GCA_017650795.1 Clostridia bacterium
ATGGAAGAATATCATAGATTAATTGGTAAATAGAAAGGAGTAAAAAAATGAGTGGTAGAGTAGATGGCTATGTTACAATAGAAGCTAGAGTAACTACTGATAAGTTTGAGGGGCAAATAGCTGATTTAGAGAAAAAGTACGAAAAAAAACAAATAGATATTAATTTAACTGCAAAAGAATTATCAAAAGCAGAAACAGATTTAGAGTGGATACAAAAAGATTTATATAAAATAGATGAACAATATAATGACATAAATAACAAAATAAAAGAACAGCGAGCATTAATAGATAGTGTCACAGAAAAAAATAGTGATGGTGCAAGGTTAGTATCTTCTGAAAATTATGACACATATTCGAAAGCTATAGGACAAATAACTTTGCTATCACAAAAGCAAACATTATTATCAGAAAAATCAGAAAAAATAATTCAAGAATTAGACAAACAAGAACCTATTGTTGATAGATTAAATGCAAAATATGAAAAACAAAAATCTGATTTAGAACAAATAAAAGATAAAATTGCTATAGCTAAAGGCAAACAAGAGGAATTAAATAAAAACACTCAAGTTGGAACTTTTAATTTTAGCAATATGTTAAAAAAAGTAGCAAAAATTGGGTTAGCAATTTTTAGTATAAGAAGTGCATACCTAGCAGTTAGACAAGCAATGAATTATATAACACAAGATAATGAAAAACTTGGTGCACAACTAGAAGGTATGAAAAAATCTTTTTATACAGCTTTTGTTCCAGTCATAGAAAAAGTTATTAATTTAATAAGAACATTAATGGCTTATATCAATTATATTTGGAATAGATTATTTGGAAAAGATTTATTTAAAAATGTTGTCACAAACACAGACAAAGCAAGTAATAATTTAGCAAGCGGGGCAAAATCAGCAAAAGAAATAAATAAACAACTTGCTGGTTTTGATGAGGCAAATGTATTAACAAAGCCGAGCGACACCAGTGGTGGCGGTGGTGGTGGCGGTGCTACTGGCACTACTAATCTTGGGCTTGATAAAATTAAAATACCTACTTGGTTGGTAAAGATTATGGACTGGGTAGACGCTCACCCTAAACTTGCAAAAATAATATTTGGCTTAGCTGCTTTTACATTATTTGGTGGTTGGAGTGCAGCTTCAGGTATTATGGGTTTTATATCACAATTACTTGGTAAAAAAGGAGCTGGTGCACTTGCTACAGGTGCTTCTGGTTTATTAGGAATACTTGGTACATTGATTTTAATTGCAGGTACAGTATGGGTTGTAAAACTTGCTGTTGATGGTATAAACGAAGTAATAAATGCAGCAAAAGAGTTAGATGAGGCACACGACCATAGAGATAAATTGATTGAAGATACAATAAAAAAAGATGATGAATATATTGACAAGGCAAAAGAAGTAATTGCTAGTGACAAAACATCAACTGAACAAAAAGGAAAGTATGCAAAAGGCGTTGACACTGTGACAAAATCTACAAGAGATTTAATAGAACAAAATGTTGGAGGAATTTTAAATCAACGCAAATATATGGAAAGTCTTGAAAAAAGTGCATTAAAAATGGACGAATTATATAGAAGTACAAACATGGGCGCAGACGCAGAATATGAATATTATAAAATGTTAAAAGACCAATTCAACCCTATGATGGATAACTCTTATAAATTAATTTCAAATAATAAAAATATAACAGACAATTTAAAAGAAAGTTTTGATAAGTTAGATAAAAAGTATGCAACTCAATATTCAATAGAACTTCAACAAAAGGGTAGCACTACAGTTATTAACACAGTAAATAAAGTTAAGGACGCATTTTCAAAATTAGGTACTACAATAAGTGAAGCATTTAAAAAAGGCGCACAAGCGGGTTTAAAAGTGTCAGACTTGTCTAAAATCTTTCACGCAGAAGGTGGTATAGTAAATATGCCAGGGCGTGGTGTTCCTGTACATTATGCTGGCGAAGCAGGACGCGAAGGTATTATTCCTATGGATAATCAACAA
>JAGCEE010000151.1 GCA_017650795.1 Clostridia bacterium
CTTTAAAATACAGTGCAGAGCTTTTTTTCCAAATTGTGAATTAAAAGAACACGATTCTATAATTACTATGCGTGCTTGGGAAGAAACAGACCATTCTGCATTAATAGTAAATATATGTTATAATTTAAACTTTGTTTGTATTATAAATGCTTGGGGTTGTCCTGATAATATAACTTATAGAAAAATAGTCAAAACAAAAGATTTGAATGATGAACTTAAACATTTAAAAGAACTTGTAAAATATGAAGATGAATATAAAAGAAATTGGAGTAAAGGCAAATGATTAGTTTTGCAGATAAAATAAAAGAAATATCTTTTGCTTTGTTTGATATTCAATACGAATTTGAAGGTTATTCAGATAACCACAATGCCTATTTCAAATTTAGGGAATATAAGATTTGTTTGTCAAAATCAAAAGATAATATTTGGCTTTCAAAGAATGGTAGCAAACTTGTAGAAGGCACTTGGCAGGAAGTAAAGATTCTTGAACAAATTGGAAAAATCTTTGTAGGAGATGCTCGTAAGGTATGAACGAAAAACAAACATTAAAATTTATTCAAGATAAACTTGATTACTATTATCTTAAAGCTGACTATTCACATCCAACAGTCGGACATGTGTTCATTACAGAAGGCTTACACATAATCGTAAATGACGATAGAGAACAGTGTAAGTGGGTTGAAATAAACTCATTTGATAAAGAACCAAAAATCCGTAAAGTATGTAAAGACAAAGAAACATTAGAAAAAGAACTAGATAAAGCATTGTTAGCATTTTACAAAATTAAGCACAAAAGAATCAATGAAGAAAACAAATCTAAACCTATTAGCAGTTCATTCCTAAACAAACAATTATACAAATTGTATTTGTTCGCCTTTGATAGTTGGGGCAAACGATTGAATATAGGTAAACGAGCAGGAATTTGGAAACCTATAATGGATGGTGCTTGGGATATTATCTACAATAGAACCACACTTGAAGAAAGGTGGGAAATCTATTATCAGCTTACACCAAAGAAAAAGAAGTGTAAATAATATATTACAATTTAAACTTAATAAACCCATTGACAAACACAATGGGTTTTAGTATTTTTAGGGCATAACTAAACATCAACCATAAAACAGGAGATAAACTATGAAGAAGTTTAAGATTACTTACAATGTTGGCGAATTTACCGTACCCGATAATGCCACTGATGAACAGTACGATGAACTCAAGGCTATTGCCCTTATGGGAATGAACCTCAAGGACATTAAGCCGGAAAATATCAAGGTTGAATTGATTGATGCCCCTGATGAAATCAAAGCAAAATATATCATCAATAAGGATTGCGATTAATGAAAGTCAAAACAGTTCAATGCAAGAACTTTGAAATGTGGAATTGGAGTCCTATGATGTTAATCGGAAAGACTCCAAAAATCAAATTCGTTTGTGGCGAATGTGAAAAAATTTCTGAAGGTCGCAGTGATACTATTGGAAGTAAGGGGGCTTACATTCAATGTAAATGGTGTGGCACTATGAATACAATTCCCATTACAATCAGTGAAGATTAATGGATTACCAAGAGTTCAAAGATAAATTGATAAACCACTGCAAAGCCGGTGGTTTGTCTATTTGTAAAGATAATAGTGGGGTTTTTTTAACATTAAGCCTTTCTTACACGATTTTTGATTTTAATGTTCGTAACTACTATGCAGACACACCTGGATTTAAGTATAGATTAAGTAGTTGCTATCCTGAAAAATTTAGTGAAAAGATTCTTTCGTTTGATGAAGAATTGTTGGATGAGTGTATAAAGATTGCTGATAAGTGGATTCTTAAAATAAAGAAAAAGATAATAAACGAAAGAAAAGCAGACTTGGAGAGAGATTTTGATAATTGATATTCGCCAAAGATTAGTTGATTTGGGTTTGAAAGTATCAAGCCTTAATGACCCTTGGAAAAACTTTTATAGGATTCCAGGATATGAACATTATGTAGTTTGGTTAATGAAGGATTGTATTGAAGTTACGAAAGATTTGTTTATTATCAAATGGCATTGGGGTAATACTATATCAACATCTGTAGACCCTTATAAATTTTATGACTTTTTTGAAGCAGAAGCACAAATAAAGTATATTGTTAGACGATACAAGGAACTATTGCTTGAAATTAAAATGGAAAAGATTCGTGAAAAGTTAAAAGACTTGGAGAAGGATTTTGTTGATGATAGATGAAAAAATAGAAAAACCATTATTGGATTTAGGCTTGGTAAAAGGCTATTCGGATACACTTAAACAATATTATCGTTTACCATCAATGGATTTTCATTTGATTTGGGTTTATTATGAGGATGGTAGATGTAGTGTACCAAA
>JAGCEE010000152.1 GCA_017650795.1 Clostridia bacterium
GATATTCAACAGGAAAATGCTAATAAGAATCCAAACATTGTTTCAACAATGCGTGATTATATGGCAGGCGAAGTTTCTAAGGATATTTCACAAAGATATTTAATTCCAAGTGATATTTACGATGCCCACAAGGAAGGTATTATTCACTTTCACGATATGGACTACTTTGCAATGCCTATCCACAACTGTTGCTTGATTAATTTGGATGATATGCTACAAAATGGTACAATCATTTCTGGCACACAGATTGACAAGCCACACACATTTAGAAATGCTTGTAATATTGCTTCACAAATCGTAGCACAAGTAGCAAGTTCTCAGTATGGTGGTCAAACCATTACTGCTTCTCATTTGTCAAAGTTCATCAATGTTTCTAGGGAATATTTCAAGAAAGAATTTCCTACCCTTACAGATGAACAAATTGAAGATTTAGTAAAGAAGGATATTCGTGATGGTGTTCAAACACTCCAATATCAAATCCTTACATTACAAACTACCAATGGTCAAACCCCATTCGTATCTGTTTGTTTGTACTTGAATGAAGCTGAATCTGAAGAAGAAAAAGAAAACCTTGCTTTGGTCATTGAAGAAATACTCAAGCAAAGAATCAAGGGTGTTAAGAACGAAAATGGTCAGTACTATGCTAACCCATTCCCTAAGTTACTTTATGTGCTAGAAGAAGATAATATTCACGAAGGCGACAAGTATTATTACCTAACCCAACTTGCTGCAGAATGTACAACAAAGCGAATGGTTCCTGACTACATTTCTGAAAAGATAATGAAGAAATTAAAAATTAGCAAGAAAGGTGAAGAAGGTGATTGCTACCCTTGTATGGGTTGCCGTTCATTCTTGACCCCATATCGTGACCCAGCTACAAAGAAGCCTAAGTATTATGGTAGATTTAACCAGGGTGTTGTAACCATTAACCTTCCTGATGTAGCCTTGAGTGCTAAGGGTGATATTGACAAGTTCTGGTATATCCTTGAACAAAGACTTGAACTTTGCCATAGAGCTTTAAGACTTAGACACGAACATTTGCGTGGTGTTAAGTCCGATGTAGCTCCTATCCTTTGGCAGAATGGTGCTTTCGCTAGATTGAAGAAGGGCGAAACCATTGACAAGTTACTTTATAATGGATATTCCACAATTTCCCTTGGTTATGCTGGTTTGTATGAAACAGTAAAGGTTCTTTGTGGTAAGTCCCTTACCGACGAAGAAGGTATGAACCTTGGTAAGAAGATTATGAAGACCTTGAATGACAAGTGTAATGCTTGGAAGCAGGTTGAAAAGATTGACTATTCTGTATATGGAACACCTATTGAAAATACTACCGAAAAATTTGCTAAATGCTTACAAAGAAGATTTGGTACAATTGAAGGTATTACCGATAGAAATTATATTACAAATTCCTATCACGTTCCAGTCTTTGAACACATTGATGCCTTTAAGAAGATTGATGTAGAAGCAGAATTGCAGAAACTTTCTCCAGGTGGTGCTATTTCCTACATTGAAACTCCTAATATGGAAAACAATGTTGAAGCCGTCCTTACCGTTATCAAGTACATTTATGATAACATTCTTTATTGCGAAATCAACGCCGAACTTGACTGGTGCCATTGTTGCGGAAGTACAGGCACAATTAAGATGATTCGTAATGAAGATGGTAAGTTCATTTGGCATTGTGAACAATGTGGTAATGAAGACTTGAACAAAATGAATGTTGTCCGTCGTGTTTGTGGTTATCTTGGTAATGCTAACTTTATGGCACAAGGTAGAATGGGTGATATTCACGATAGAGTAAAACATATTTAAC
>JAGCEE010000017.1 GCA_017650795.1 Clostridia bacterium
AGTTTTTCTTATCATCTTCAATAACTTTATTCCATTTATAAGATTTAAATGCTTCCTTATGAAAAGAATATTCTTCAACAAGACTATTATGTCTTTTTTCAAGATTAATCTGATAATCAATAAAACTATTTACTAAATTTTCATTTACTTCTAAATCTTTAAAGAAATCTGTTGAGTCCTCACATCTCATTTTGCATAAATCAACGGCAATAATTATATTGTCTATAATATCGCACAATTTGTCTTCTTTTTCAGTATATGCCTTAGATTTAGACTGTATTTTATTGTATTCATTTTTTGTTGTATTGTATAATTTGCCCAACTTTGAATAATCTAATTTGTTCTTAATAACAAAACTTTTTGCTTTGCTAATTTTATTTATCAAATCTTGTAATGCTTCATTTCGTGTATTATAACCTAATTTCATATTTTTCTCCTTTAAGTGATGCTTAATTATAATTTAAATATACTATTTTGTCAATATGCTAATATTTCATAAAGAATAACAAAACTTAAAAACAAATAAAATCAATAAACAAAAAAATAAACTAAAAATTGCATGCGTAAATTTTATTAAACAAAACTTTTTTATAGTTATTATTTTGTTTGTAAATGCCATTGCCTGTAGCATGGTTGATATGCCACCAAAAGATATTATAAAAGTTAAAAGTGGTACTATGGTACATATAGGTAAACTGCATTCAGACAACATTAAACAGCCTTTTGTGATTTCAAACAAGCCACAAAACAAAGAGGAGAATATATTTGCATTTTTGCCAAAGCGAGAAAACATATTTATAAAAAAAGTATTAGAAGTTATTGCTTCAATAATCACAAAGCAAAAACAAATCACACCACCAATTAACAAAATAGAAGATACTGAGTCAAAAACATTTTTTGAAAAATTAAAATCTAAATGCGTATTTTTTTGCATTTTTTCTTCATTTTTTTGTTTTTTTGTGTGATTTTTTCCAGTATTGCGATAAATAATACCATTTAAAATGGAACCAATAATATGAGAAATTAAAATAATAATTCCTATTTTTTTATTTCCAAACATTCCAACAGCAACCGAGCCCAAAATAAACATAGGACCAGAATTACTGCAAAAAGCAAGAGCTCTTTGTGCCTCATATTTATCTATATTTTTGTTGTTATACATATCTGCAATCAATTTGCTTCCAACAGGGTATCCGGTTATTACGCTCATAAAAAAAATATAAGCTGTAATGGGCGGACACTTAAATAGTTTTTTTGTGGCAGGTGCAAACAGGTTAGAAATATCATAAATAATACCACTAGAAGCAAATAACTTGGTTAGTATAAAAAAAGGCAAAAGTGATGGCACCAAAATCTTTGCCCACACTTCTAAGCCCTTAAAAGATGCCATGCTATATTTTGCAGGATTTAGTGCAATAAGAACAATAAAAAAAAGCAAAATCAAAAATGTAAAAACTTCGGTTGCTGTATATTTATTTTTTCTTTGTTTGACAATATTCTCCATTTACTGTAATATATGTCTGTGTTGCAAATATAATGCAAGTTAGGAGTGTTAGTTGAATATAGAAAAGTTGCTTATTTTTAGTGCAAGGCAAAAGCAAAAAACAATTATTTTTCCCGAAGCATCTTTTTCCGATAGAATAGTAAAAGCAGGTATAAAGATCGCAAAAATGGGTTTAGCCAAAGTTGTTTTTGTTGGTGACGAATCTAGTCTTTCGTTGCAGATAAAAAAGAAACACTTAAACAAGGTAGAAATACTAAACCCAAAAACTTACGAAAGAATTGATGAACTTGCACTTTATGTTTACGAAAAAAGAAAGCACAAAGGTATGACCGAAGATGAGGCAAAAAACTTGGTTTTGGACCCAATATATTTTGCAACAACGCTTACTGCTCTTGGAGTTGTAGATGGTATGATTTGTGGGGCAGAAGTTCCAACAGCAAACACTCTAAGACCGGCGTTGCAAATAATAGGAACAAAAGAGGGGCTTTGTTCATCTTATTTCTTGTTTTTAGGAAAAAACAAAGTCACAGATAGAGTTTTTATGATGGGTGATTGTGGTGTTGTAGAAAATCCAACATACGAACAACAAACAGCCATTGCCGAACTCATGTTAGAGGAGAATAAAAAGTTTAATCTTTTTGAACCAAGGTTTGCATTTTTATCTTATTCTACTCTTGGAAGTGCCTTTTCTGATAGCACAGACAAGGTTGCAAAGGCGTATGAACTATTTGCAAGTCGCAACCCACAAGTAAAAGCAGTTGGCGAAGTGCAATTTGATGCAAGTGTAAATAAGCGTGTGGCGAGTGTAAAAATGCCTGGACGAGATATGTCTAAGCCATCAAATATTTTTGTTATGCCAAATATTGATGCCGGAAACATTTGTTATAAAGCAATTCAGTATTTTGGAAGCATAAAAGCAATAGGTCCAATAACAATGGGATTAAACAAGCCGGTTAACGATTTGTCACGAGGTTGTACAATAAAAGATATTATTTTACTTACAGCAATCACAGTCATTCAATGTGACTAAAAAAAAAATATAAAAAAATATAAGGAGTAGTTATGAAAATATTGGTTGTAAATGCAGGAAGTAGTTCGCTAAAATATCAACTTTTTGATATGGATGGCGAAAAGGTACTCGCAAAGGGTATCTGTGAGAAAATTGGAATTCAAGGCTCACAAGTAAAATACAAAGCAAATGGCATAGAAAAGGTTTTTGAGGGTAATTTAAACGACCATACCGAAGCACTAAACAAAGTCTTTGAGTGCTTAACAAATCCAGAGTATGGTGTTATAAAATCTTTTGACGACATCGATGCTGTTGGTCATAGAGTGCTTCACGGTGGTGAAACATTTAAAGCATCAGCACTTGTCACACCAGAAGTTTTGGAGGAGATAGAAAAACTAATTCCACTTGGTCCACTTCATATGCCTGCAAATGTTTCTGGAATTAAAGCGTGCCAAAAAATTTTTGGTTCAAAACCACAGGTTGCAGTTTTTGATACTGCATTCCATGCAAATATGCCAGCAGAGGCATTCCTTTATGGTCTACCTTATGAGGCTTATACCGATTGGAAGGTAAGGCGTTATGGTTTCCACGGAACTTCTCATAAATATGTTTCTGGCGAATGTGCAAAAATTATGGGAAAAGACATAAAAGATTTAAGAATTATTACTTGCCATCTTGGCAACGGTTCAAGCCTTTCGGCAGTAAAGGGTGGAATATCTATTGATACATCAATGGGGCTTACCCCAATAGCTGGTGTAATGATGGGAACTAGATGTGGTGATATAGACCCATCAATATTTGAAACTATTGCAGAAAAAACAGGCTGGGGAGTTAAAGAAATTGTAAATTACTTAAACAAAAAGAGTGGAATTTTTGGCATAAATGGTGTATCTAGTGATATGAGAGACAACGAGGCCGAAATTAAAAAAGGCAACAAGCGTGCAGAATTAGCAATAAATATGCTTGCTTATCAAATTAAAAAGTTTATTGGTGCTTATACAGCAGCAATGGGTGGCGTAGATGCCATTGTGTTCACTGGTGGTATTGGTGAAAACGATGCATGCGTTAGAGAAAAGGTAATGACAGGCTTAGAATATTTGGGAATAGACTTTAATTTTGATTATAACAGAACAATGCTAAGAGGTACTGTTGAATTAATATCAAACAGTAATTCTAAGGTAAAAGTTTATAGAATTCCAACAGACGAAGAGTTGGTTATTGCAAGAGATACAATGGCTCTTAGCAAATAATAAAAAACATTACAATTTGTTGTAATTATTATTGTCAATGAATTATTTAACACAAATACAAATTGTGCTTGACAATGGCTATTAACTAATATATAATACCAAAGTTAAATTAACCCGAAAACTTAGGGAATACATAAAATTATCAGGAGGAAAGAACAAACATGGCAGTTCCAAAGTGTAAAGTATCAAAATCAAGAAGAAATACAAGAAACTCAGCAAATTTTAAAGCATCAACTCCAACATTAGTTGAATGCCCAGAATGTCATACATTAAAACAACCACATAAGGTTTGTCCATCATGTGGCTACTACAATGGCAAAAAGGTTGTTGAAACAGAGAAAAAAGAAGAAAAGAAGTAATTTGTATTTATAAAAAAAATTCAAGGCATAGGTTATCAATTTTGAAACTTGCAAAAAAGAGTTGTCGCAAAGACAACTCTTTTATATTAATCCTCTCAAACACTCTGTAACCAAACTCATATCCTTTTGTGATGACATTATAGTTATAAGTCTACTGTTTTTATAATCACAAATAATGTATTGGCCATCACTTCCATCTCGAAAAACTATTCCGTCTCTACTTATCCAAGTAAAATATCCCGCATCAAGCTTTGGCAATAGTCTTTCTGGTTTGTAATAGTCTGGGCAATGAACTTGTGGTTTTGTCATTTCTTTAACCCAATCCTCTGGAACGATTTGCTTACCTTCGTATTTGCCATAATCAAAAAGTAATTTGCCTATTTTATGGAAGTCTTTGTAATTAAGGTAGGACGCTGTTGCTCCTGCGCAATAATTCCCAAACTTTTTCCAAACAAAATTCTGAACGCCTACTTGTTTAAGTATTTTTTGATTTATATAATCATCTATTTGCATTCCAAAATTTTCTTTGAAAAATACTGATAGAAGATATGGCTCAACATTACTATAAGTAAAATGTGTGTTAGGCTTAAATTTTAAGGGAATATCAAATATAACATCCAATAATTTGAATTTGTCTAAATTCTCAACATGACTTTCATTTAAATACATTTTATCATAACCAGTTTGGTGGGTTAAAAGAGTGTGAATCGTCCACTCTTTTGCTTGTTCTGGTATGTTATTTACCAATTCTTTAAATGTATTGTAAACATTTGTTTTAAGAGAAATTACTTTCCTATCTTTGCATTTAAG
>JAGCEE010000153.1 GCA_017650795.1 Clostridia bacterium
AAAATTTTGCGTTTTTGGATAAAATATTAAAATAGTTTATTGAAGACATAATAAAACCTCCAAAACTTTTAGTTTATAGTATTTTAACATATATTTTTATAATATTCAATACCTATTTTTGATTTTTTTATCATTTTAGAGAATACAAAAAAACACTCGCATCCATCCATATTTAATTTGCACACCTAAAAAATGCCAAGAATTTATCTTGACATTTAATGTGTAATATCCGCTTTAATTTATAAAAGCAGTTATTAAGAGAATATTTTTTTAACATACTCACCCGCCACAATTTGAACCGTTGTTCTGTTCATTGGGCTAGTAATTACAAAGGCTTGTCCGACACCTGCCGTCACAATACTGTTTTGCTCTTCTTTGTTTATTTCGCCGGATTTTCTATACAATTCTACCAAGTCATTTAAGTCTGATGGAGCAAGCGAGAATATCATAGAATACTGGCTGGCATTTATTACCGCAGTAGATTGTCTTGCGATTTCTGGGCTTCCAATAAAGTCTTTAATGTTCTGCGTAATAACTATTTGCATACCACCATATTTACGAATACGTTTAGCCATCTGTGCCATAAAGTCCAGAGCTATTGGGTATTCTGGGTTAATAAACATATGCGCTTCATCAACCGCAACAATTACTTTACGATTAAGTTTATATTTTTGGTTAAAGTCTTTGTTTTTAATAACTTCGTTCATTAAATACTTAAATATTATAAGCATCTGAGCATTTGCAATTATTTGGTTATTACTTGCAAGCAAGCTCTGAAAGTTAAATGAAATAAAGTTTTCTTTTGTTTCTAGCGAAGTAAAGCCATTCCAAAGTTTACTGTTTCTTCCTCCACGAGCAAATTTCTTTATGTATGTTTCAACAACCATTAGGTTTGTTTTAACATACTCATTGGTTTCGGTTTCTATTCTTTTTAGTATTAAATCGTATAGATCATCAAAAATAGGAAATTCTTCCGGTTTCATGGTAGAAAAATCTGAATGGTCGGTTATTCCTTTATTTCTATACATTTCTACTACAAGCGAGTTTAAAATCTCAAATGCATCGCTCGAAATACCTTCCAAAATTACTCTAAAGAACTGTTCTATAAACTGCAAGTGCTGTGCAAATGTATCAGAAGAATCAATTTCTTCTTCTAGTTCAGATTCATCAACAACTAATCCCTGTTCGGCAAGTTCTGCCATTCTTTGATTTTTTCTTAATTGTGCCGAAAGCGAATCATCTTGAAGCGAAGTAAATACGTGGAATGGGTTAATTATACCCATGGCAGACGAACCAACATCAATTACCTTACCATTAAGATTTAGTGCAAGGTTGGTATACTCGTTTTCTGGGTCAAGAATAAATACTTTTGTATTGTCGGCGGCGAAATTCGCTAAGAGTGTTTTTGTTGCATAAGACTTACCAGAACCAGATTTTCCAATAACCATCATATTACTATTAACTCTTTCTCTATCTCTTTTAAAGAAATCAATAAACACGGGGAATTCGTTATCGCCTACATAAAACCCTTCTGGATCTTGAAGTGCAGATGATATAAATGGAAACATAGCCGCAATTGAGGTTGTTGGTATTCCCCTTTTTGCCTCTTTACAGGCATTGCGCATAGAGACATTTGAACTAACAAAAGCATCTACTTGACGACCAAACATTTCCGAATATTTAAACCCTTCTTGCTTTAAAATTGCTCTAACATCTTTTCTTGCCTGCTCTTCACAAGTGATATATATGCTTGTTTCATACAACTGTTGGTTATTGTTTTTTAATTGAACCAAAAGGGCTTTTAATGTTTCTAGGTGTGTTTGGTTTTCTATTTGTCTTGAAGTTGAACCACCATGCATGATTTTACTTTCCATCTCCATGATGGCTTTATCTATGGTTTTTTCTGATTCATATTTTGGTATTGGTTTAAACTTTGTGACTACTTTTGTACGGTCTAATAAATAGAATGGTGCAGCCCAAGCATTTGCAACTTCTACCGGATAATCTGTTATTGCAAACTCTCTATAAAATTTGCCGTCTATTGAAGTTCTTGCGGCATGGAACTTGATTTCATCCGGAACAACCCAATCAAAATACTTATTCATTGAGATTGCTTCTAGTTCTCTTTCATCAAATTCTTTACCATAATTAGCTCTTAAAAATACTAAAAGTTCTTTTCCAACAACTAACTTGCAGTTTATTGATGTCACGGCATTTTGCAATGTCACTATAATACCGTTAACAGTTGTTTCTAGCGACTCCCTATCCTTATCGTATATGACAATATAAAAGTGGTCCTTATATATTTTGTCTTCTCTGTTCATGCGTTCCATGTTTGCAACTCTTTCCTCAAACACACCAGCACGAACCTCAACCTCCGCCGTACTCATTTCGTCTTCACTTTGAAGGTCCATAAGTTTATTGTATTTTTTATCTTCATTGTAAATATAGTTATCTAGAACCATAGCTTTATTTAACTTAACTATGCTAGCCACTTGGTCGTTTGCAATACGTGTAAGCGCTTTGGCAACAGAATTTATTACCAAATCTTGCCTTTCTGCATTTAAAAGGCCAAAAACAATTGGAGAAACTTCTATAACTTGGGCATAATATTCATCAAAGTTTATAAACCTATCTTGATAAAGGCCAACAAATGGTATTATTTTGCTAATTGGCATACCTTTGTTTTTTGGATTTTTTGTGTATTTTTTTGTTTGTGCAAAAAATCTAAACAAATAGCCAAGTGTTTGATAAAGCCTTGTTTCATCACTTGTTTTCATAAAATAAAATACAAGTGTAAAGCCAATCCAAATAAAACCAAAAATATAATGATATAAAAAGTTTGCCAAAAACAAACCGATA
>JAGCEE010000154.1 GCA_017650795.1 Clostridia bacterium
CATATTTTCAAGTTGCTTTTCAATGTAGTTCAAGCATCTACGAACATTGATTCTATTCAATGCAGATTCTTTCTTCAAGGCTGTCTTTTGTCCCCAAAGAACTTCGCCAAATCCACCACACTGACGAGATGTATTTACATTGTTGTCATAAAGTTGTCCTATTTCATCGTCTGTCAAACGAGTAAGTTGTCCAGTTGTGTATTTAATCTTGCCTCTAGCAACACCTGCAGGAGCCATCCAAGGATATGAGTACATATCGCAATATGCCATAGCACAAGCACCAGCTACTGACTTAGGCAAGTAAATCCAAGAGCCTAATGTGCCATTGTAATACTTGTCATAACCACCATAAGGGGCTACATAAGTACCGTTGTTGAAAGAGAACATCTTGGCTTCACCAACCATCTTCTTAACGGACTTAGATTCCTTAGATGTAACTTGTACTACACCAATATCAATCTTTCTTGCTGCTGCGATTTCAGCAATCTTTCTTTGTAAAGCACCATATCTTTGTCTTCCATTGAATGTATCAACAGCTTCAACATTGAATAGAATATCAAAGTCAACCTTTTGTCTATCTCTATAAAGTTTCAAGGCAGCTGTCTTTTCTGTAATATTATTCTTATTAGAATTTGTACCGCCTGTCAATTGATAGATAGCATAAGTCTGACATGGTTGTGCATAAGTACCGGCACCGGTCTTAGCTTCATTTACAGAATTACGAGAAACATAGATGTATTCGGAATGACCATTGATTACATTAGGTGCGAACAAGGAATTACCTTCAGCATCCTTAGCTTGTGGGTCATTTGAAACATAGAATGATTCGGTTGGGTCTTTCAACAAAGCATCCATACCTGTTCCCCAAGCAGCTTCAGCGGTTTGGGTCTTGGTCTTGACATAGACATTTACACGATAAACCTTCTTCCAGGTCAAATCGTCTACATCGTTATCAACCTGTTCTTCATCATCAAAACGATACTTCCAGTTGAAAGCATTTTGGTGATTCAAGGCTGGAATATCAGCGGCTTCGGCTGTGATGATAGAAACACCAACATCATTACCATATTCACCTGGACCAATAGAAGCAATTATCAATTGGTTACTCTTGTTAGATACATATTGTTCAATATCACCATTACCTGGTTCATCGTCAGATTCAATAGACAAAGTATAACCATCACGATAGGTGTCATTGGTAGAATTAAGAACTTCGGAAGAGGCTAGGGCAACCATCTTTCTCATTGGTTCTTTAACTACTTCACCAACATCATTGATTTCTTGTACACCATCCTGCCAAGGAATTACTACCTGAGAAGGATTATCTTGTACGAAAGTAGAAACTGTCAATGCCTTTGTTCCATTCTTTTCGGCAATGGTCCAGAACAAGTATTCATTGTATGGGGTTGTATTGGCTGACTTAAATTCCTTCCAATCTTCAGTGTAGATAATCTTTTCTACAAGATTTTCTTTGTATGTGTCATAATCAAAGTCACCCTTTTCATCAAGTGGCTTACCATTCCATACATCGTAGTATTGTAACAAAGCAAATTCCTTTGTAGCAATTTCAGCAACATCTACACCATATTCGTCAGCAAGTTCTACAACTTTCTTCTTACCTTCATCACCCTGGCTAAACAATGTGTCAAGTGGTGTTACTTTAACATTATCATCATTCATTTCATCAACTACGATAGCAAGGGCTTCTTGCTTTGTATTGAATCCATATTCACGGAATTGAATACCAACGGTTTGACCAACGGAATCTTCAAAATCTTTTTGTAGAACATAGTGTGTCTTGTTAGTTACATCATCCCAATCACGGAATTGAATCTTGACAGCATCTTGTGGTTCGGTACAATAAGCATCCTTATCTTGTGAACCAC
>JAGCEE010000155.1 GCA_017650795.1 Clostridia bacterium
ACCCTGAATATCCACAAGAAGTAAAAACTGTAACAGGTAGACAAGATATAGAAGTAGGTAACATAAATACACAAAGTATTAGACTAGGATTATATCAAATAGCAGACGGAGAATATGCTTCTGCAACTTCAGGGAATAGATATGCAACATTTAATGATTTAATAGCGGTACAACCAAATACAACCTATACAGTAACGACATCAAATAATATAAATGCACAATTCTACGAATTAGAATATGGAGAAAATAAGAGTTATTTAAGTAATAGTAGTTCAAGCCAAAATACAAAATCATATACATTTACAACAGGCTCAACGACATACTACTTAGCAATAGATATAAGAGCATACGATATGACAAATATAACAACTGATTATGTAGGTAACATTTTATTAAGCAAAATATATGAAATAAACTTAGGAAAGAACTTAAACTCAGAAGGAATAAGAACTGGTCTTTATGCTATAGCAAACGGTAATTATTCATCAAGTTCAACTTATGTAACTACAAATGATTTGTTACCAATACCTTATGGAAATACTATTACAGTATCTTCACAATATGAAAGAACAAGTGGAAATAGTAGTGCTTTTTATATGCTTGAATATGACGAAAATAAAACATACCTAAATCAAAGCACAGGACCAATTTGGGACTTAAAATCTGCAACATTTACAATACAAAATCCAAATACAAAATATATAGCAGTAGACATAGGAAGTAATGCAACACTTGACAATATTGGTGGAATACAGGTTGAGATAGGAAGCCAAGCCACCTCATATAGTCCATATAAAACACCTATCGAACTATGTAAAATAGGAACATATAAAGACTATATAAAGAAGAGTAGTGGAAAGAATTTATTTGATAATGAATTTAGGCAAGGAAGCGAAGGACAAACTGTAAACAATTATTGTTTTAGCAAAAATGATTTGGTATTAAGTAGTGGAACATATACATTAAGTAATAATTTGCCAAGTGGATTTGACTATGCTATATTTGGAACTTTAAATGCTTTTCCAACACTTGAAACAAAAATATATAATAGTGGTTGGAGAACAGGGACAACAACGTTTACGATTTCACAAGATTTGCATATTGGAATACTTGTAAGAAAAGGTGGAAACAATTTCACACCTAGTGATATTTCACAATATAGTTTTATGCTAAATAAAGGCACAACTGCTTTACCATACGAACCATACGGACATAACTGGTATATATGTAAGAATATAAGAAAAGTAGTATTGAATGGTACAGAAGATTGGACTACTGGTTCATCTGCAACATCTCGTTCAGTATTTAGTATTCATCCATTTTATGACAAAGTATCAGGTCAAGATAATTTCTTTAGCGACAAATTCAAATATCGTGGAAATGCACAGGGAACAGATTTGGGATATGCTATGTCATTTAATACTACCACCTATAAACATTTCTTATACATTCAAGTACCACTTGATGTAGTAACTTCACAAAATGTGAGTGATTTTAAGACTTGGTTGTCTAATAATGTAACGACTATTTATTATCCAAGTGAAACACCAACATATACAGAAATAGAAGATAGTGAGTTGATAAAAGGGTTAAACACTATTCAATTATTAGAAGGTTATAACGATGTTTCTATAACATCAGAAGATTTAACAGCAAG
>JAGCEE010000156.1 GCA_017650795.1 Clostridia bacterium
ATGTACACTGTGAAGAGTATATGGGCGGAAGCGAGAATAACAAAACTGAGATAAATTTAACAAAACTATATCCAAGTGTATGGTTTAATGACGAAAAAGTATCTGGCATAGAACTTGCATTTGTTGATAAACCAGGCGAAAGTATAAGTAATTATATTACAATTTCTAATGACTTTAAAACACTTTATGTTTCATCAATTGGCTTTGATAGTTCTATTGTGATGATAACATTAAAATATAAAAATGGTAATTTTGTATATAGTATTCCAAGACTTATAGAAATCGCAAAATCTCAAAATTTGGCAACAGTTTACATATTTGATGAAAGAGATGTTGCAGATGCGGATTTTGTCGCAGAATTTGGCGAGTATGGTACTACTGAATATGATGAAAATAATTTAACAGTAAAAGAAAACCAATATTTTACAACAATTCCATATGAATATGTTGGCTTTGGGATGCAAACCCAAGTAAATGTAAGCCTTAATAATAAGGTATTTACTCAAAAATGGGAAACTGATAGTTGGGTAAATGATGAAGATTACAACAAGGGTTATAACTTGTATGTAGAAAAAGTATATGCACTTTTAGATGGTGACGAATATGTTAGAATAAATAGCAACAATATAGATTTATTTGCTGTTTGTGATGCAACAAACATGCGTGTCCAAATAAATAGGGTTGGATTATATAGATCCATAAGAATTAAACTTGCTATTACTACGCAATATGGTGCTATGGGTTATTACTATATACAAGCAGATACCATCTCGCAAGCGCCACATCTAACACTACAAAGAATTATAAAAGTAAGTGCCGAAACAACTCAAACCCAAACTATTCAAGGTTCGGATAGCTTAAGCATGGATGCCGGCAAAATAGTATATGTTGGAAAAGATGGTGCTGGGGATTATGAATTAAATTTAGGTGATGTTTATTACAAAGTAGAGAATTATGATGACCAATTAAGATTTATTGCTGATAGTAAAGATGGTGCTATTGATAATCACAGTTTTACGGTTGCTGTTGCACCAAATGGTAGCAATTTTGAATTGACCATATATACTAGATATGGCATTCTTGCCATAATAAGCATTACGGCTCAACCATATTATTCAACTATACAAAAAAGCATTACATTGCATGGTGGTGTATTGTATAGCATTGGAGATTTAGTGACATTAAAACAAGGAGAAACAGATGTCACAGAAAGTGCCGAAATAGTAGAAGATAGTAGCAAAACCTTAGAAAATGATGGTTATTTAATAACCGATTCTGGAATTATATTTAAAAATCATGCATCTTCATACAAGCTATCAGGAATAACATTTGTTGTTTCTATTGGTTCGTATGAGTATTTAGTAGCATTGAATGGTGGAAACGAAATAACGATATATCCACCAGTTATAATAGAATCAAATGGGGTTGCTGGGTTAGAAGAAAAAACTCTTACAGCTGCGGGCATTTTGACTTTATCTTATCAAGATATAAGCACTGCATTTAATGGACTATACAACTTTAATGTTAATACGTCCTATACAGATATAGGTGCAGGCAAAGATTCAAGTAGCATAAAGCTTTTAGTAAAATATAATGGCGCATATTCGGAAATAACAAACAATACAAGTGTTGATGTGAATATTGGATCAATCAATGGTAATTCAACTCAAATATTGTTAACTTATGTAGTAAGAATGTTAAATGGTGGTGATGAAAACTATATTGAGATTGTTGTATCCGAAAACTTAACAGTATTGGCGTATTATCAATTCGAGAGCCATTATCCACAACCTAATTCAAGTACAAGTTTCCAAGTTGAATATGTTCCAACAGATTCTGAAATTGATTTAGAGAAAAATGTAATGAGCATATTTGGTAGCAGGGTAAAACTTTACTATGTAGATGGAGGTAATTCTGTTGATGTTGATTATCAAATAGATGCACAGGGTGATTCTGACCTTTCTATAAATGATCATAAAGTATCAATAGTTGGTGCTCCTTCATCTACAATACACGAATTGCAAATAAAATACACCGACATAGTATTTGGTGTATATAGAATAATAATAAGTGATTCTGCTTATTCTATTGGTACGGTTGGTACAATGCCAGAAACTATTTATGCAGGAAATGGTGGCGATAGTGCATTTGGTTATGTGGATGTTTCTTTAAAAGTTCCATATGACAGCATAAAAGAAGAGTTTAAATCTATTTTAGATTATGAAGATTTATCATTAAAGCCAACACAGTTTGACATTGTTGTCGCAGAACAAATTGGGGACAATATTGACGAAGTATTCACAATTAAAAGTGGAATATATTATAAC
>JAGCEE010000157.1 GCA_017650795.1 Clostridia bacterium
ACAACAAAGGAGAACTTTATGACCTCAGAAGATGATGAAAAACTTTATGCTTATGTTGATAAAATCAAAGAAGATTATGGAACCGTAGGATTCTTTGATAAGAATGGTTTCTGCATAGATGATAATGAATGGAATGGTGATGGTGAAGACCATATTAAACTTGTCCTGCACATTCGTGATAAGAATAACCCAGAACACTATGATGTTGACAAGGATATAGTTTTCTTTAGAGGATTCGTAGAATGTTATGATGTTGATACAAAATATAGTTTTCAGTTCTTACAATATGACCAAAAAACAAATGAATTTTCTGTTACTGATAGCACACCAAAAGATTATCCTTATGAATGGTGGGAAGATATTGATGAAGATGAAGTAAACTTTGAATTTTTGAAGAAATGGATTGACTACAATCTATGTGTTCTTTCTAAGAGTCAAAAGCTGGCAGTAATCAAACAAAGAATTAAAGATATTAACAAGGACTTTGTAAAATAAGTTTAACATAGAACAAAAATACTAATATGTTGTATTGAAAAAAAATTCAACATTTAGTATATTTGGCTTTATGATAGATAGAGAAATATTAGACGAAGGCGGTAAAAATATGAACTTAGACAAAATACTTGACAAATCAATGAAACACCTTGAAAGAAGCCTTGAAGACCTCAATAAAAGGGTGAACCGTATGGCTGAAAAGAATGGTGTTAAACTATCTTCTAAACCTAAATCTTGGGCTGCCTACCAAAAGGGTAAGGCTGACAGATTGTCAAAGAAAGTAGAAAAGGTTACTAAGGAAAAAGAACCTTTCAAGATTCCAGCATTCTTGAACCCCATTTATGAATTATTTGAAAGCCGTGAACATATGTTTAAAAGGCTTTGTTCCATTACAAATCTTACTGTTACCGAAGATAATGCGTATGTTCCAAGTTCATATCGTAAACTATACTTAATTTTCAAACACGAAGAAAAGTGTTATGGTTTCTTCAAAGACTTGACTGTTTGGATGCCTAGTGGATTGAAACTTGATTCCTATATGGATGATGATGTAAAGAAATATTACATTCGTGAAGATGATAACGATAACAAGGTAATCCATACTTTTAGTGAAGGTAAGAACCATTTGGCTAAGTTACTAAAGGAATACAAGACCTTGAAACAGCAAATCAAAGTCAAAGAACTAGAAAAAGATTTTGGTTAATATGTTTGAAAAGATTATTGATACTGTTTTGGAGTTTCCGGATTGGTTTCAAGATAAGTTTAATTCTATAACAAATTATCTTGATAATAAATTATATACATTTAAAAACCGTAAGGAACTTGCTAAAAAGGCAGCCATTAAAGTCAAAGTAAAAGAATTGGCTGATAAGTTTGGGTTGCCTGTTTTCAATGAATACAATCTTGCTATCACAAATAACACAAATGCACAATGGCTAATAAATTTATGTTGTACTAATGAAGCAGGATATTACATATCTTGTCCTAGTGATTATGTTGTTTCTAAATGTGGCTATACCAACTTTAAATATGGTGTAGTTGTTGTTGATTGGAAGCATTTCTATGAACTTGATGATTCCATTGACAAGCATATTCAGAAACTACTTCAACGATATAAAAAATGTGTAAATGAAGCTAAAATAAAACAAATTGAATTTGATTTTAATGAAGATAAAGAACCTTTGTACAAAGACCTTTGTAATCATTACAAACTATTTGAAAATATGATTATTGGTAATCATTATGAAAAACATTACCATTCTCGTGTTATCCCAAATCTTGACCTTTATTTTTCTCCAGAAACAAACAAAATAACAATTAATTCAGATTTTGTAGAACAAGACCCAGACCCGAATCAATTCTTTGGTGGAGTGGAAATACCTTGTAATACATTTGAAGAATATAAAGAATTTATTGATTTAAGAATCAAAAATTATAAAGAACAAATTGATAATACTTTAAACGAAATCTTAACAAAAAAGGATAAAAACAAAAATGACAATTAATGAATACATTGAATTTCTTTCACAAAATAAAACAGAACGAGAATGTGTAACTTATGCAGAAAGAATTTTAAGAAACAATGGCTTTAAAACTCGTAGTGAATACATTGATTTAAAGACCGGTGATAAGGTTTATTACAAGAACAAGGACAAGAATATTGCCGCCTTTGTTATTGGTAAGCAGGGTTTTGAAAAGGGTGTAAACTTACTCGGTGCACACATTGATTCACCAAGACTTGATGTAAAGACCCAGCCACTTTATGAAGATACCAATATGGCTTACTTTGACCTTCAGTATTATGGTGGAATTAAAAAGTATCAATGGACTGCTCGTCCTCTTGCTATTCACGGTGTAGTATGTAAGTTAGATGGTGCTAAGATTCCTGTTAAGTTGGGTGATGTTGGTAGTGGTTATACTTTCTGCATTACCGACCTTTTGCCACACTTGGATAAGACACAAGCTGAACGAAAGGCTAGTGAAACTATCAAGGGTGAAAAGTTGGATTTGCTTTTGGGTACAATGAAGATTGAAAAGTCCGACAATGAAGATGAACCAAAAGACCCAGTAAAGAAGAATATTTTGAAGATTCTTAAAGACCAATATGGCATTGAAGAAGATGATTTTCTTTCCGCTGAACTTGAAGTAGTTCCGGCCGACAATGCTACTTATGTTGGTATGGATAAGTCTATGGTAGGTGGTTATGGACAGGACGACCGAGTTTGTGCTTGGACTTCTCTAATGGCCGTAGTAGATGTTTCTAACGAAACTTTGGATAGAACTGTTGGTTGTGTATTGGTAGATAAAGAAGAGGTTGGTTCTATTTGTGCTACCGGTAGTGAATCAAGATGGCTTGAAGATGTTTTGTGTGATGTGAATGGTGACCCTGAACAGGTTAAATTTGGTAGAATTTTGTCTGACACAAATATGCTTAGTTCCGATGTAAGTGCCGCCTATGACCCATTATACGGCGATGTTTCTAACAAGGAAATGACTTGTAAATTGGGTGGTGGATTTATGTTATCCAAATACAACGGTGGTAGAGGTAAGTCCGGTGGTGCTGATGCAAATCCCGAATTTATTGCTGCAGTTCGCAAGACCTTGAATGATGCTGGAACAAAGTATCAATTTGATACTATGGGTAAAGTAGATGTTGGTGGTGGTGGAACTATTGCTTCAATCGTTTGCCGCTTGAACATCAATGTTATGGATGCAGGTGTTCCTGTCCTTAATATGCATAGCCCAATGGAAATAACTCATATTGATGATATTAAGAATACTTATGAAGGTTACAAGGCTTTCTTGAAGTCCGACATAAATATTTTCTAATATTAAGTTTAACTTAAAACAAAAAAATTATAAATAATAAAGTGGATATGGAATTTTCTATATTCACTTTTATAAATAAAATAAAATGTTAAACAATAAGTGAGGTGATTATGGCTCAAGATTATGATACCATTAATGGCGAAGACATTCTTTCTAATGCTTTAAGAGCAATTAAGCAGTACATTCCACAAAAGACAGCTGAAGTAAACAAGCATGCTCCAACACGGAGATAAGGCTAGTCCACAATATCAGTTGAATGCTGCATACAATGAAGGATATTTGAAAGCCCTAGCTGACTTGACAATCTTTATCAAGGCTATGGGTGTATAATACATTTGTCTGACTACCTATGGTCAGACAAATTTCAATATACGAATGTAGTTGAAATCTTCTTTTCATAGGGTATATTGTGGTACATTATGACCACAGGAGATACAAACAAATGATTAAATACAATACATTGTTACGGAAATGGTTTTGATGAATTTGACAGATTTGCAAATACCATCACATCAGCCTTAGAAAATCCTTTGGCTACCATTGATAAGGTAATGGATAAAATTGATTTTCCATTGAACCAATATACCGAAAAAGATGGCACTATGGTTTTTGAACTTGCTGTAGTTGGTATGACGGAAAAGGATTTGAAAGTTACCGTTAAGACCGAACAAAATGTTTCTAATTTGTCTATAAAGTCTATAATTCCTGAATTGACTGAAGAAGAAAAACAGAAAATCAACGAAAGAACTTATAGATTCAAGAAAATCAAGAGTATGAACAAAATTGATATTACCCTTTTGCTTGACAAGACTCTTGATGTAAGCAAGACTACTAAGACAGTTGAAAATGGTCTATTGACTATTCGTATTCCTGTCAAGGCTGAAGAAAAGCCAGTAGAATTTGAAGTTTAGTACAAATTATTTAAATTAAATAGAGGGAAACCTTAACTGCGTTTCCCTTTTATTTTCACAAGGAATTATTAAAATGGCA
>JAGCEE010000158.1 GCA_017650795.1 Clostridia bacterium
TAAATAATAATATTACGAACTTGATAATAAAGTTTAAATTTTTGGTTCAAAGCCCTCAAATATTATATTGTCGCAATATTTTGCTATTTTTAAATATTGTGATTGTGAACGAATACACCATGCTAGTAAGGGTAAATTCTTATAATGATTAACAAACCTGTTTGGTAAATTTTTTGCATCGTAAGAAATAAAATTTGGCTGGGAAACCTTTTTGTTTAATAGCATTCTTTTTAGTGCAAATCTTTTGAAAAAACTTAAATTTGCGCCCTTAAGGTAAGAAGACAATTGACCTCTTAAAACTTTTGGGGCATTTATTTTAAACCATTCTAAACTGTATGGATTAAAGGACTGAATTGCAAATTCGCCATTATAGTTTTTAAGTAGTTCCCAAGTGTTTTTTTCTAATTCTCCAACTTTTCCTTCGTTTTTAATTTCAATCAAAATTGGCACTTGTCCATCAACAAGTTTTAAAACTTCGTCCAGAGTTGGAATGATGTAATTTGTATGTTCCAAACAATAATCTTTTAATTCTTCGGCTTTAAGGTTTTTTGTGTATCCGTCTCTGCCGGTCATTCTTGCAAGTGAGTAGTCGTGGAATACTATAACAGTTCCATCGCTAATTACTTGCACATCTAGTTCGATTGGATATCCATTGTCTATGGCATTCATAAAAGCGCCAAGAGAGTTTTCGGGAAAGTCTTTATTATGAAGACCTCTGTGTGCAATATAGTCTGTCACCAACCAAGAATTAAAAATGTCCATATTTTTCTCCTATTAAAATATATTATACAATAAAAAACAAAAAAATAAAATTAAATTGTAAACATTTTATTTAATGATTTTATTTGCCCATACTACGTATTATAGATAAAATAACAAAATGCTTAAATCATTTTACAAATTATGTTATTTTGAATATACTTAAAAGAGTAAAAGGAGTAAAATTATGGGAAGAACTAAATTACAAAGGATATTTTCAACTGTTGCAATACTTGGCGCATTTTTAGTTGTTGGTATTCTTACATTAATGTCTATGCGTGTTTTAAATGCATCAAGAGCACTTGTAGACATACTAATAATTATTGGTATTATATGCTTTGGCTGTATATCATGTATGATTGTGGCAAGATATATAAACGATAAGTCAAAAAGAATTCCGGTTTTAGTTGTTTTGGGCTTAACTGGTCTTACTTGTCTTTTATGGATTATCTTTGTATTCATTGGTCAAGCACTTATTAATGCAATAGAAAATGGTACATTTAATGAGTCTAGTTTAAGGGGTATATTGGTTTATATTAAAATAACAGTATTCTTTACAATTCAAACTTCATTTGCAAACCTAGTTGTATCAAACTTATTCAAGCTAAGGAAAGATATGATGATTTTTCAAGGCATAATGTATGCATCAAATGCAATTATGGACTTTTGGATTTGTGCTTTAATTTTGAGCTTAGGAATAAACGAAGATGGTTTTTATATCGGCTGGGAGTCGCTAGTCACAAGCAAGTTCTGGATTACATTGTTTGTTTTGGCAACCGTATACACATGTGTTTCTAATGTTGTTTTAAGAAGATACGAAAAACATAGAGTTCATGACGATGCAGTATATGGAAAAGAAACGTTTTCTGATTCTTACAAAAAAGTTAAAGAAGAAAAAAGTGAAGAACAAGTTAAAAAAGCAGACTCAATAGAAGATAGAATAAAAAAACTTGATGACCTTAAAGAAAAAGGTTTAATAAATGATGATGAGTATGCTTCAAGAAAGTCAAAAATACTAGAAGATATTTAATCATTAAAGTAAAAAAAAGTCACACATTGTGTGGCTTTTTTATGTGTATAACAATGTTAATGGCAAATTGTATCTATTTTTAATAATGTAAAATACACAGTTTATATTTAGAATATGAAGTTTAATAATGGAAAAAATTAAGAAGTTTCTTCATATTCGCTTATGTCTATAACACTATCATTTGTATCTTGTTTTTGTGATTGTTTTTCTTTATTTGTATTTTTTTTATTGCCGAGCCCAAGGGACGAGATTGTTGAAAACAACTTTTCGGCATCTGGGCTAAAATTCTTAATTAGCTCTGCAAAATTAAATCCGGCACTATCTTTTTTATGCAAAAGCAAAGGCAAAAGATTTTTTATTTGCTCTATGTTAATGTTATTTAATAAAGAACCAAGCATAGAGTTGCCACCAAATAATCCACTATTATAGTTTTCTTTATAAACCTGATTGTTGTTTGGTATGTAAGATTTTGTAAAAAATGGCTCAGGATAATAATTATTATTTTTCATCTACTTTATATATGTTTATAAACAAATATTTGTTAATACTTTATTTAACATTTAATTTGTATGTGCCATATAATATGTAAGAGGTAAAAAATGGGGTTTAAAGATTATTGTAAAAATGAAAAATTTGGTAATGGTATTAAAGAAGATTTAGATGATAAAACAAAAGATAATATCGGTAAAATATACGACAAATATAAAGACAAAAACGAAGACGAATTAAAAGAAGAATTGTTTAATACAATAAACAAACAAAAACAAGACGGAACATTTAACAAAGATAGTCTTGAAAATACGTTAAATAAA
>JAGCEE010000159.1 GCA_017650795.1 Clostridia bacterium
AACTATTATATATATATAAGATTTTGCTGTTCCGCAATCTATTAAAAAAAAGAATTCACAAAAATCACTAAGATTTAAGTGAACACCTTTTTATTGTGTTTTTTAATAGATGTGTGTATTTGCCAACAATCTAAATAATTATTCCAAAGACAAAATGTAATAGTATACGGGTTGTCCGCCGTAAATAACTGTCACTTCTGTGCTTGGATATTTTGTTTGAAGTTCTTGTGCAAGAAGTTCTGCTTCCACAGGTTTTACATCTTCGCCATAGAAAAGCGTGACAGAAGAAATAGAATCATTTATTAACTTTGACACTAAATCTTTGGTTGTGTCGCCAATTTGTGTGCCTTTTGCCAAAATTGCCTTATCATCCAAACCAATTATTTCGCCAACACTCAAATCAAAACCATCCACATGTGTTGCTCTAACTGCATAAGTGACTGATGCGGACTTTACTGCTGTGATAGAATCGGTCATATTTTGTGTATTTTCTTCCACTGAAGCTTCTGGATTAAATGCAAGTGCAGCCGAAACACCTTCTGGAACACTCTTTGTTGGTATTACAATTAGATTTTTTGTAGTTAAATCTTTTGCCTGCTCAGAAGCCAAAATAATGTTTTTATTATTTGGGAACACAAACACATTTTTTGCTGGAACCTTATCTGCTGCTTGTGCAATATCATTTGCACTTGGGTTCATGGTTTGACCGCCCTCTATTATTGAATCAACAGTTAAATCTCTCATTAAATCGGCAATTCCTTTGCCCGGAGCAACTGATACCATGCCATGCTCTTTAAGTTCAACAGTTTGTTGTGACTGCGCTTTTTGTTTTAACTGTCTATTTTGCTCACGCATGTTTTCTATTTTTAAATTATAAAGCTCACCTAATTCCAATGCATAACCAAGCGCAATGTTTGGTGTGTTTGTATGAACATGAACTTTTACCAAGTTTAAATCACCAAGGCAAAGAACACTATCGCCTATTTGCATAAGTTTCTCACGAAGCTTGTCGATGTCTGCCTCGGTTGTTTTTTTGTTCATGTTGATTATCATATACTCAGTGCAGTATCCAAATTCAATATCCGAAAGATTTGAAATGTCTGCAATTACGTCATCGGCAGTTTGTACCGGCTTGCTATCGGCAAAAACAAAATCAAAATCCTCACCAGTTAGAGCACGATAAAAGCCTGTGAATACAACAATGATTCCTCTACCACCAGCATCAACAACTCCAGCTTTTTTTAAAACAGGCAACATTTCTGGGGTTTGTTGTAATATTTCTTCACCCTTGTCTATAACTTGTTTTAAAAATTCCTCAATATCATTTGTCTTTTTTGCAATCTCAACGGCAGACTCACTCATAACTCTAATAACGGTAAGTATTGTGCCTTCTTTTGGTACAGTGACTGCCTTATATGCTATACGGCATCCTTCTTGAATTGCTTTTGCAAATGATTTTGTGTTTATTTCTTTGCTAGATGCAAGTGTCACACATAAGCCCTTTACTATTTGAGATGTAATAACACCAGAGTTTCCTCTTGCACCTCTAAGTGCACCTTTTGAAAATGCTTCACACAAATCCGGTATTTCATTACCTATGCAGTTATTAACTTCTGTCACTGCTGACTTTAATGTTAAAAACATATTGGTACCAGTGTCACCATCGGGAACCGGAAAAACATTTAAAGCGTCTACTAATTTTTTATTTTGATCTAAAAGCGCAACACCACCTATAAACATTTTACGGAGTGTGGCACCGTTTATTGTTCTCTGCATTATATTCTCCTAAATTCTTACACCGACAACATGAACATTTACAGTATCAACAATCATACCTGTAAAATCCTCAACCGTGTACTTAACAGTTTTTTTAAGACTTTCGGCAACAGCGCTGAGAGATATACCATATTTTAATACACAATATATGTCGATGAATATCCTATTCTCATTATTATAATTTACCACAATGCCTTTTGCATATGGTTGTTTTTTAAATAATCTGCAAATACTATTTTTAATGCCCTTAGATACAAGGTCTACAACGCCATAACTTTCTAGCGTAGAAAAACCAGCAACAGCAGCGATTGCGTCACTAGATATTTCTATATCACCATAATAGTTCTTTGTTGAAACTGCCATGATACCCGACCTTTCCTCATAATATTTGCTATGCTAAGTTTAAACCATATCACCATTTTTTTCAACTATTTTTTTGATATTTTTTTATAAAAGAATAAAAAACTCTTGCAAAACTTTAATTTAAGGTGTATATTTAACAAGTAATTTTTAAAAGTTTGGCTAGCATGGCCTAAAATTATAGGAGGAAATATGAGCAGAGTATGTGAAATATGTGGAAAAAGCAAGATGGCAGGATGCAATGTTAGCCATTCAAACCGTAAAAGCAACAGACAATATTCAGCTAATCTTCAAAAAGTGACACTTAATATTGATGGCGAAGAAAAACAAGTTCTTGCTTGCACAAAATGTATTAAAACAGCTAAAAAAGCGTAAGTACAGTTAATCGCTTAATAAAAAAACGACTGAGTTTTTGTGGTCGTTTTTTTTTGCAATAATAACACACACATATACCAGCGTTTTTTTTTATTTGTTTTAAATCTAGAACCAATTAAAATACAGCATTTTTACCCTTTAAACATGAACATATTTTCATATACCAATATAATCATTGCCTTTATTTTAAAACGCCGCTTTTAAGTGAATAATATCATCATTAACAATTTCAATAACATCAAATCTTGTTGGGCAGCTTAAATTTTTTGTAATTTTCAAATAGAGCTCTGCCACACTTTTAATTGTTTTTTGTTTTTTTAATGTCACCATTTCTCTTGGCATTCCAAATTTTAATGTTGTTTTCTTTTTAACCTCAACGAACACAATTCTTTCGCCGTCCTTAGCAATTATATCTATTTCACCCAGCTTTGTTTTAAAGTTTCTTTTTATTATTTTGTAGCCTAATTGTTTTAGGTATAATGATGCCTGCTCTTCGCCAATGTCACCTTTTATTTTGTTAAACACCTTTTTGCTTTTTATCATATCTTCCATATCAAAAGTGCTCCTGCAAATTTTTTAAAAATGATTGTCTATGATACTCTGATACTCCATACTTTTTAAGCATTTCATAATGCTCTTTTGTTCCATAACCTTTGTGCTTTTTAAAGTTGTACAAGGGGCACTTTTTGTCTAAATTATCCATATACCTATCTCTTGACACTTTCGCCAGTATACTTGCACAAGCAATGTTATATGACAATGCATCACCCTTTTTTATTGTTAAAAATGGCACATTTAACTTTAAATTTGAAACATAGTCGCACAATACGAAATCTGGTTTTATACTAATTTGCTCCAAACATTTTTGCATACCCAGTTTTGTTGCTTCTAATATGTTAATTTTATCTATTGTTTTTTCATCTATGCTTACAATAGCATAACTTATTGCCTTTTGCTTTATTGTATCAAATAGCCCATCTCTTTGCTTTGGCGAAAGCTGTTTTGAATCATTGACACCATCTATAATTTCGCCGTCCAAAATTGGCATAATACACATTGCCATAAATACTGGACCAGCAAGTGGTCCCCTGCCAGCCTCATCCATTCCGGCAATTAGCTTGTAGCCACTTGCCTGTATTTTTCTTTCGTAATCTAACATGCATTGATTATACCATTTATTGCGTATTACTTTCAAACAAATTAGTACAAGTTTAACTCTTTAATTTTCATCTTTTATGCTTTTTATATGATAATACTTAAAATAATCATTGCCGCGGCTATTAAAAAAAACTGCACGCAAACCTGCAGTCCTTTTTAGCAAACCATTTAGCATAATCAATTTAATATATTTATGTTTTTTATAGTTTATCGCTTTCTTTTTTTATCTCTATAATTTCATCAATAAGTGGTGTATAATATGGCATATATTTTTTTACAGCATTAAAGTCTTTTGATTTATATCTAAAAACTAGGTGATGACGGCAATCGCACATATGATGGACAACAACCTTGTCGTATCTTTTTTTAGGAACATGGATTGAATCAAACTTTCTATCTAACATTTTTTTGTATGTCACAGAATAGTTTAGTGCATCCTGATCAAAAAACGATAGTTTTTTTGTTTCTAGTAGTTGTCTTGCTTTTTTAAACAAACCAACTTCCCTACATTTTGGCACATTTATTAGTAGCATTCCGGCATTAAAATATGTTTTATGTAGTCTTAAACCAAAAATAAATACATCTCTAACAACTCCAAGTTCATATCCATCTATATCTTGGTTATATAATTCTGCAATATCGTTGTTAATTACAGTGTCCACATCTAAATATATAATTTTATTTGGAAAGTTTGGATAAATATCGGCATACAAACGAAGAAGAGTATATGGAGTAAAGTGGTCTATATTATTTATTGGCTTTACTCTATTTTCTTTAAAGGTTTTAGTGACATCCATTTTAATAGCCATATTCTTATCGTTATATTTTTTTATTAGTTTATCTAAAAACTCAACTTGTGCATCAGTGATTGGAATATATTTTGGATTTTCATCACTTAAATCCATTGTCACAACATAAACAGATATTGGCTCGCTTGCAGTTTTTGCCATGCTTAAAGCAGATATCATAATCATATCAAATACTTTTTTATTTCCTGCATAAAATACATTTATCATTTTTATTTCTCCGACTTAATTGTATCACATTTTTTTAATTAAAGATAGTATTTTATAAAATATTTTAGGTTATAGAATACTTTTTATTAAAAATGTTTTAACAATAATTCAGTATCAAATTGATATTTCTAACTTTTTACCAAACCTGTAATAATAATTCTTGCACAAAAGTTCATAAACATCATTTACCAATTCTGCCTTTAATTTTAAAGTAGATAGTTTTTCAAAATCAGTAATTGATATTATTCTCATAACAGAATAAACACCGTCATTTAGTTCTATTCCATCAAGCGATTTGCAACCAAAGCAAGTCACATCCCCATGAGAAAAGTTAAATATTTTGTGAACTAATAGTTTTTGACCACAAATACTACATTTATCGAATGTTATTTTATATCCAAATATTTCAAATGCTTTAATTAAATATTTAATTAAAACAACTTTTATATCTGCATTGGAATATGCCAAAAGCTCTAAGGATTTTAATGTGCTAACAAAAAACTCGGCACTTGTTTCACCTATTGGCAGTGCTGTTTTTATTATTTCAAATATAGAACATGCTGTGTAATATTTTTTTATGTTTTTTGTTATGTCATAAAACGAATCTATTATTTCTGCCGATGTGACAGTTTTGGTGTTGCCGTTTGTGAAAATATATTCACCAAAAGACATTGGTTCTTTTGATGCTTTTAATTTTGCGTTTGAGTTTTTTACGCTTTTAAAAAGAACAGAGATAATTCCCTGTTCTAGTGTAAACAAAGTAATTAGTTTATCTTTTTCTTTATAGTCTATTCCACCGATGACTATTGCTTTTACTTTTGTTTGTTCCATTATCTATAATTCCAAGCCTTTATCTTCTATGTTATCTAATCTTAGTTCTTTTGGCGGATTTTCTATGTGAGAGAATAGCATATAATAGCCAATCTCGCCTGTTTCTTTAAACATTTCCCAAGCAAGCCTTGATGCATCTGATACAAAAGTTTTTTTCATATGCCCTCCCTATTTATTTTAAAATATATTGTGTCACAATACTATTATATGCAAACCATTAAAATAATTACACACAATTAACAAAAGTTTTTTTAATCCACCTCTTATTAGTATTGTATTGAAGTTTTACTTTTTTGTCAAAGACAATTATTGTTTTTTAATCAAAATTTGAATTATAACCAAAATCGTTTAGATTGTTTGGTTTATTTCTCCAATCTGCCTCAACTTTTACAAAAAGTTTTAACATAATCTTACAACCAAGCAAATCCTCTATTTTTCGCCTTGCGTTTTCACCAAGTTTTTTTATTTTGACACCACTTTTGCCAATGATAATTGATTTATGTGTTTCTCTTTCGCAAATGATATCTACATCTATAAATGTTATATCTTTTTGCTCATCAAATTTTGTTATATCTATTGCTATGCCATGTGGTACTTCTTCTTTGTAAATATATAATGCCGATTCTCTTATTATTTCCGACACCAAAAATTTAATAGATTTGTCCGTGTATTCGTCTTCATTAAACTGAAAATTCTTAACATCGCTAGAAGGCAAAAGATTTAATATGGCGGTTAATAATTCATCTATGTTTATCATATTTACAGAAGATATTGGAACAATGTCGCAAATACCATTTATTTCGGACAAAACAGCCAACATCTCAAACACTCTGCTCTTTTGTGTTAAATCAATTTTTGTTAATGCAACAATTACTTTTTGCTCATCTTCTATTAGCTTTTTTATATATTTTATTTCGTCTTGTTCTAGTGATTTGGCGCAATCCTTTAAATACACTATTACATCAGCACCACCAAGTGCCGAACGAACATTTTTCATCATGTATTTATCAAGCGCATTTTTTGTGGTGTGTATTCCAGGAGTATCTATAAATGCGAGTTGACAACTTGGAGTTGTTAGAATTCCTAAAATATTATTTCTTGTGGTTTGTGGCTTTGGTGAGGTTATTGCAACTTTTTGCGATATTATTGCATTTATTAAAGTACTTTTTCCTGCATTTGCCCTACCAATAAGCCCAATGTATCCAAACTTATATTTCATACTAATCTCTACCTATATTTGCCTTTTGTAAAATTTCGTCTTGTAGCTTAAACATTATAACCTCATCCTTTTTTTTTATGTGGTCATAGCCAAGAAGATGAAGTAGTCCATGCAATGCCAGAAAACAATACTCTCGCCTTAAACTATGGCCATACTCCTTGGCCTGTTCTTTTGCCCTAATTGGATTTATATATATATCGCCTATATTGCACTCACCAAGCATAAAATCTGGTTCATCTTCTAATTGCTTTATGTCTTCTAGCATAGGAAAAGAAAGAACATCAGTCACCATATCCACGCCACGATAGTCTCTGTTCATTTCATTGATTGTTTCTGGCGAAACATCAATAATGTTTACAGCAATGTTATATTTAACACCAACGGTTTCTAGTGCAATTTTATACATTTTTTTTATGTCCGCCTCAAACTGTTGGTCTTGCTCGTATTGACAAAAATAAATTTGCATAACATTCCTTTTAAATTAAAATACACTACCGCTTGCAAGCACAGTATAAGTAATTCTGTTAATTCCTGCACAACTTGTAATCTCGTAGTATTCGTCTTTTATTATGTCATAAATTCTAACATTTTGTCTAGTTTTTTGTTTTACTTCCTCTAAAATATAGTCCCTATTATTTTTAAAATAATCATCTATTTGTATGTACTCAACTTCCTCATATTTTGTTTCTATAACCTTAATTGGCAGTATATTGTTGCTGGTCAAATAATACTCGTTTGTTTCTGTAATAAAATTATCAAAACTTGGTGTTTTGTTTGGGTTAAATATTTGTGCATTAAAAAGCATAATACATTTTGAATAAGATTTTTTGCCCGTTTTAACCTGCATGATTTTTTGGTCGGGCACCACAATAATGTTTGTAAAATATATATCGGCTTTAATATCGGCTAATGGTTTTACTAATATTTCATTGCCGTTTGAATCAATGATGCTTGGCGATACTAATTCATCTCCAACTTTTACCATGTCACCAACTTTAACCTTTGCACTGCCTTGAACAATACTTAATTCGGTTATAATACCATTAACATTACTTACAAGAGGCATAAAAGTTTGTTTGTCTTCGTATTCGGCATTGTGTAATTTTTCTTTTATGTTAATTATTAGTGTATTACCTTTTGTAATTAC
>JAGCEE010000160.1 GCA_017650795.1 Clostridia bacterium
ATAGGACTTAATATCCTTTTCATCAACTTCAAAATTTGTTCTCTTGATTAATTCGGATACGAACTTTGGTGTAAGGGCTTTCTTCAAAAGAAGAGTCTTGGCACGGAAATCATCCTTGAAATCAGACCAATCGTCGGTACCAACTTGTCCACGGGGTTCACGGGTAAGACCTGGAACATCTTCAATGGATTCATCCAAATCATCATCTTCACAATCCTTACAACCCTTCTTGCCACAGCAACCGCCCTTTGGCTTGCGACCGGCTACCTTTTCCTTATGGGCAAACTTATCACCCTTTGGCTTGGATTTGCCTTCTTCCAAGAAAGCTTCGTCCAAATCATCATCATCGTCATCGGAATCATCTTCCTCTTCATAAGACTTTTTCTTATTCTTGTAAGCAGCCTTTTCACGATGAGCCAACTTGTCAGACTTACCCTTTGACTTTCCTTCGTAAATGTAGGATTCATCAACATTCTTTTGTAATCCACTGACCATATCTGCAATTTCGGAAGCGGTCATTCCCTTTTCGTAGCCATCTTCTACATCGGTAGCGAATGTGTCAAGCATATCCTTGACTTCATCCTTTTCATAACCGTAAGATTCCAAAACTTCAGCTACATCTTCAAAAACATCTACTGTTTCCTTGATAAGACGATAGCCAGACATTCTTAACAAATTCTTTGCTTCACTAATTAGCATATTATTATCTCCATAATAGGTTAAATTTTTATATATTATTTATGATTTTTTCAATCTCTTATAGCTATATTTATTTACAGCACCATTTTTACACAATTCATTAAAGAATTTTACTTTATACCCATAGTTAATACTATTACTAGGTTTTAAACCATATTTAACAAGTTTATCAGTGTCAAATTCATATTCATAGAAGAATGTAGAAAACCAACGGCCTTCTTCAAGTTGGTTTAACAAATTTTGATATGTAGCATCATCTATAAAAGTTACCATTTTACTGCGTTTAAATGGTGATTCAATCGTCAATAAATGAGAATTTGCTATTTTATCATAATATTCCTTGCTTATTTGTCCGTTATCATCCATATTATTAACGGTTTCATTTGAATTAAATCTTGTAATGTTTAATTCAGGGAATTTTTCATTTAATTCAGTAGCCTTTTCAAGCCATCTACCTGAATGACCACCATCTTGTGTTAAACAAAGAAATTTCCACCAATCCCTTGTTGCCGCCCTACCACAAACACTATTTGCGTATCTTATATCTTCGTCTGGCATTAATTCATGTTGCCATTGGTGAGCCATTTCGTGAACTAATGTATTTCTAAATGTTTTGAAATTAGTCAATTTTTTCTTATTTAAGTTGATAACATCACAAACAATCTTTTGTGTGTAAATGTTAAAACTACAACAACATTGACCTACATAAGATTTTATAGAACGCCACTTAAAAGGTGGCATACGCAATTCATTGTTAAAATATTTTTCATTAAATACTTTATACCACTTTTGAACATATGCTTCTGTTTGTTCAAAATATTCTTCATCGTCCGGTATTTCGGGTTTAGTTTCTAAAGGTTTACTTTCTTCATCTTCTTTCTTCATCTTAGCCAAAGTTTTCTTGTTCAATGAACCCTTTGTACGATATTCTACGAGAAATTCACCAAAATCACCGGATTCTACATTATTTGTTAATATAGATTCATTAGGGTCGGTATAAACAGATTTCCAAACTTGCTTAAAGGCGGTTTCCATATCCCAACCCTTATCATAGGCTTCAAATAAAACTGTTTCCAACCATTCTTTATCAACCTTAAATGATACTTTCTTCGCAAAGTTCAATACCTTTTGTCTTAACTTGCCAATAAATTCTTCTTCATTGTCATCATTCTCCATAATGACTTTATAGCCTTTATCTTGTAAAATTTTTTTAGCTTCGTATATAAACATGTAAATTCCTCTTTACATATTTATGAAAAAGGGTAGCTATTCGCTACCCAAAGTCTTTTTCTATATCGTCTATTTTGTCTTGGACTTTTTTAATTCTTCGCTCCAAATCCCAGAATTTGCTAAAATCAAAGCAATTTATATCTTCTACTTCCATTTCATAGATGGTTGGTTTCTTTTGATAATCCATCCTTAAAAATGCCTTGTCAGCCACTATTTTTAAGGATATTTTCAATATATCAGGGGTTGAAGCAAACTCAAATGTATTCCATTCATTTTCTTTAAAATAATAACCAACTAAATCAAAGCCGATTCGTGTTAAATAATAATAAAATTCTTAATAAATTCATACTAATATGTACCTGTTATGGTGTATGTATGTTCCCAAAAATCTTGTTCAAGGTCATTTTTCTTCTTTTGTATAATGGCTTTCTTTCGCTTAATAAGCATTTCCTTTATTTCTTGCTTTAATTGTTCCTTGGATATGTTTTCCATAAGTCTTTTAGGTGAATCAGGAAGAAATACACCATTTGCATACTTCCATTCCGTACTTATTTGTAACCACACACACTGTTCATCATCACCAACAAAATGTAGAATCCAATGACTACAATTTTTTGTTGAATAATAGTAATGACCACCACACTTTAAAGCAAGGCTTAAACCCATTTCTTCACAGGCATCCCGGAAATCTTTTAACTTCAAGTCCATTATTCAAATTCCTTTTCAATAGTTTTTATCTTCTCAGCCACAAGATGTTTCTTGTAAATGGCATCAAGTTCATTACTTAACAACCCTGCAAAGTCAATGATTTGGTCAATAGTGCTAGTCTTTAGCTTCTTTTGCTTGTCATTTATTTTAAGTTTATGCTTTTTCAGAGTCCTTTTCATCAACTTGCCGAATCTCTTGTGAAAGTTTTCTCTATTACAAGTATAGAAATAATTTCCAGCATTTGTAGCACAATAACAAATAATTTCAAAAATATTTCTACTTTTTCTAAATGTTACGGCTACATTTCCACACAATCTAGCCTTTACCCATATCTTTTCCCTACCAATGGATTCAGAACCTATCTGCAAAGGAAATAGGTAAATATGGTCTTTCAAGTATTGCTTAATTTCATTTCTCATTTTCTATATCCAACAGTTTTACCAAGCCCTTAGTTATCTTATTTAATGAAGATTCGTAAATCTTCTGTTCAGATTCTAACTTATCCAAACTTTGCTTTAACATGTTCAAATAATTAGAATAAGTCTTGCTCTTGAAGAATTTTACATATTCATTAACATTTTGGTCAATGTTTTCTAAAATTTCTTCCAATTCTTCAAATGAATCCACAGTCTTATCATTGTAGGAACAATCTACTTCTTTGTTCACCAATAAGGATGTAGTATAGTTATCCAATGAATCCTTCAATGATATAATTTGATTAATTGAATTAACCATTCCATTCCTGAAATAGATAAGGGTATCATCTTCGCAAGAAAAATGTAATCCTACACTATTCAACTTTCTTTTCCACTTCTTACATTCATTTAAAGTTATTGAATAAATCTTGCTACCAGTTGAAATACAATCATAGTTGCTAAATGCATCTAACAACCCACGATTGGTCTTTGCATACTTATTCAACTTGTCAATTATATTCTTTCTATAATTGAAATTTATTCCATACTTGTCAAACAAGGCTTGTACCTTATCCACAATATCATAGTCAATCTGAATGTAACTAAGTGTCATTTTTTGTCCTTGAATATCTTTTCTATGTTATCCTTGGCCAGTTGTACCTTTACTTGTTTCAATGTGTAGGAAAAATCTACCTTTTCATCAACACTTTTCAACACCACCTGGACCATATCTTCAGTAAGTTCACTTCTAAGCAACTTGCTGGTATAGGAAAACATTTCCTTGTATTCATCATACTTCCAACAATCCACACCATAAAACCTATGGTCTACCAACTTCAATTTCTTCTTGTTTTGCTTATTGGCAAAGCAATAGGAAAATGTCAATCTTGCGTCAACAGTCTTGTTGTAACAATTAAATTGTACCTTTGGTTTCTTTTGTACATTTCCTGTTACATCAACATCTATTGACCAATTATGATAAAAAGAGTCCAAAAAGACCCTATTTATCA
>JAGCEE010000161.1 GCA_017650795.1 Clostridia bacterium
AGAGGTCAATTATGGCAGAATTTAAGAAGTTATTCAATGAACAATGCAATGCCCCAGTGGATTGTAATTTGCTTGAAGAAGCTGTAGGAAGTATCAAGAAACAACACATGTATATTTCTGGCCCATTCTTACAAGCTGAAGATAGAAATAGAAACGGTAGAATTTACCCACAAAAAATCATTGAAAGAGAAGTTAAACTTTTCAATCAGTTGATTGAATCACACGAAGCATTGGGTGAACTTGACCACCCTGACTATGCTGAAATCAAGTCTAAGCCTTCCGCTATTCGTATTACCGAACTCGTTATGGATAAGAATTTGGCATTAGGTAAGGCTCTTGTTCTTGACACTCGTAATGGTAAGGAATTACAAGCCTTGCTTGAAGGTGGTTGTAAAATGGGTGTATCTTCAAGAGGTACAGGTAACTTGCTTGAAGGTAACATCGTAGCTGACGATTATCACATGGTTACTATTGACGCAGTTTATATGCCTAGTGCACAGGTTGCTTATTGCGATGCTATGTACGAATCCGTCCAAAGAACTACCGAATGGGTATTGAATGAATCACTTGGTCTTTATGTTGAAAGGGAAACTGAAAACAATGCTGACCAAATGGTAAATGGTATTCAAGTTACATCACCTGAAAAGGCTGAACAAATCGTAAGAGCTACAGAACAATTCAATAAGAAGATTGATAGACAAGGTTCTAAGGCTATTCGTGACGCTTTCAAGGATTGGTTCAAGACTCTTTAATTTTATAGGAGAATAATTTATGTTATTAGAAAACGCAATAGAAATTCTTAAACAAAAAGGTTATAGTGTTGTTCTTAATGAATCCATAGAAGATGATGCAGATATTGACATTGATTCTGCCGATGATATATTTAAATTAGGAAATGATATATTGAAGCAAGCTGGATTTATGACTGAAGAAGGTTCTATAAAGAGTTCAACTGGTATTCATCCTTTAGTATCTTCTGCTGCTAACTATATTGCCTCCTACTATGCAAATCAAACATTGTCTAGAAGCATTATTATTGCTAAGGGTGTTCGTGATTTAGAGAATTTTAATGATTCTATAACACGCGATTCTGATTTTAGTAAAGAAAGTGTATCTGTATATAAAGCAATTAGAAATACTCGTTCTATTATGCTAAGTAATCCACCAAAAGAACTAGAAAATAAATTTATTGAAAAAGCAAAAATGGATTAAAAATGGTAAACGAAAATTTATACATATATGCCTACGATGCAGAAGGGGACTTGGTCTTTATAAAAAAGCCAAATAAGTATGTAGTAATTGGTGGCAAGGAAGAAAAGTCAATTGTTACCACCACAGATATTCCTGAAAATGCTCAACACTATTTTGAAACATCAGATGCTAGGGCTATGATTGAATACATTCAAAATGGTGATGTAGTATTTGATGATGAAACTGTAGATACAGAAAAACTAAAGTTAGCTTATAAAGACAAGTATGGTAACTTTTATGATAGATTAACTGATAAAGTAGTTTATATAAATGACGATGGAGATGAAATAGGAGAATCTATGGAAATGGAATTTAGCGAAGCAAAACAAATATTGAATGAAAGTGGTTATCAATTGATTGATGAAGCCCTTGAAGGTCCAGCCACAAGTAAGCAACTTTGGACTTTGTACAAATTAACAAAGAAAGATTACCGTGGTAAAGACCTCAGTAAAGAAGATGCTTTCAAGATGATTGGTGAACTTTTAAAGAACAAGGAAAATGGTTCTGCAGAAAATAAGGAAACACTTGTAAAAAAAGCACCAAAGACAGCAAAACCAAAAATTAATGATAATCCTCTTGTAAAGGTTGGTGATATTTTTAGCTTCTCCTTTGGTTATGATATGACTATTAACCAATACTACAAAGTTCTAAGTACCAAGGGTAAAAAAGCACAGGTTGTTGAAATTGGTAAGAAATGGGTATCTGGTGACCCAGGTTATACTGGCGAAGTAGTACCTGTACCAGATAGAGAAATTGATGAACCAATTACGGCATTGATAAAAGATGATGGCA
>JAGCEE010000162.1 GCA_017650795.1 Clostridia bacterium
ATCCTTTCATCAGAATATCCCTTGTTCTTGAAATCATTGTAAATGCTCCAAGAAATACCCATTTGATTCCACGGGTCCCAGGCATTTCCCATCATAGCCCTTCGTCCGCCCATTAATTCTTCAAAGGCTTTCTTCTGTTTTTCACATTCCTCGTGAACACGATGATAGTTCGGGTTATTAATATCCATAGTTTATCTCCTTTTACTTTGTTTGTATATGGTTGATTACATCATCATACATTAGCACATAATCCACATCATCAGATGCAGGTTCTTGTGCACCACATTCGCAAGTACCCCAAGCGGTGTTACATTGAGTACAATAGCAATTACCTTTCTTGGGAATATAAGCCCTAATTACATCTTTTGGGTCAAGATAAAGGACAAAACTAACCGGTGATTCCCAATCACCACCAGCCCAACACCAAATAATTTCAGTGCCATCTGGCAACCTACTATGAAGAGCTAGGCTTGGGTCACTTTCATCTACTTCGTGATTTTCAAAATCAAAATCTACTTTACTTAAATCCTTGTTTGCAGGAGTCTTAGCATTGTAAGCAACTCTTTGATAGACATAGTGTTCAACCAAGGAATTGTAATAAGCAGACGGAATACTAGCAAAGTTTGGATAACTGCCCAGGGTGTGCTGACAAGTACAATAATCTAAAGCAATTTGATTTGGTTTAACTTCTGGGTCTGACATAAGTTCATCATACATCTTGTTTAGAATATCCAACTTGGTTGAACCCATTTTAGCGAATCGTGGTATTAATGCCATAGTTTATTCTCCTATTACGATTGTTCTTTTCTTTCCAATTTTGATTACATCACCGTCTTTAAGTTCTTCAGTGAGTGTGATGTGTTCATTGACCAACCAAGGATTCTTACCAAACTTAGCAATATCCCAGGTCATAATCCAACCACAATCAAAGCGAACACCATTACCTGTACCGTGCATTAGGTTTTCCCTAAACTTAGCCAATGTAGGATTCCAACCGTGGTTATCCCAAATACGAACTGGGAACAATGTACCATCAGGCAACATTGAAAAACCATCGTAGAAAATAATATTAGCAAGTGAAAAAATCTTTGCCTTATCTTCCTTACGAGAAATTCCCAACTTGGTTTCAAGCATTAAATCTTCATCAGAAATGGTCAAATGTTCAATGTTATCTTCAACTGACTTATCCTTGAAACAAGGAGGTACGGCATTTTCGTGGAATGAACGAATGATAGAAACACCACCATTCTTAATCATCATTCTAGCTTCACTCTTGGATTGGAAAGCCTTTACACGAACAAGTTCATCTAAAATATTTGTCATAATTTATTCCTCCACACATTCAAGTGCTACTGGATAATAATTACCCGAAGAACGGGCAAATTCGTTACTAACCTTACACTTTGTCTTTTTCAATGGAACTTGCTTTTCAATACAAGTCATTCCGACATTAGAACCACGTCTAGTAGTTTCTTGTATTTTTGTTTTGGCATCTTCACACTGTTGAAGTGTAGTGAAATCAATTGTTGTAGTACCGCCATGATAGGCATTTATGACTAGAACAAAAATTATCTTAAACATAGTTATCTCCAAATTATACAAACTTTGTGAACAGGAACGCAGCAACATTTGCAACTGCTACCAACATTCCACCTACGAACAAACCCAAACGCCAACCCTTATCATATTCAGCAGCCTTGATAAAGGTCAATTCACGCTGGGTCATATCTAATTTTTTATTGCTAAATTCATCCATAGTTTACTCCTTACTTTGGAACACAAACCCATTTGGCAGCATCTCTAATTTCAGATTTGTATGAGGACATGCTAAGTTCCCATTTATATCCCGCAGCTTTACATTTACCTTCGCTAGAAAATTCAGCCGTAGCAATTCCAGCACCACCATAACCGGCACCACCCTTCCAAACTCCCTGCATATTAGAAAATGCCAAAGTAATAATTAGAACCCACATAAATAAATTCTCCTTTTTAATTTCTACCGACCAAGTTTCACCAGTCGGGTCATAGATTGTTTCACCATTGAGCATTTTGGTAACATCTTCATCGGTGAGTGAAGCCTTTTCATCGTCATAGTGTGTTCTACTATTCAAATATTCATTAAGACCTTCCACCGTACCTTCAAAGCCATCTACATCGGGAATGTTATCCCAATACATATCACCGGTGTTCCATTCAATGTAAAAATTGTAAACTTTCTTGTTCATATTAACCCTTTTTGAAATCCTTCTTTGCGTCCTTTACTCGCTTATTAGTTTCATTTCTCTTTTCAAGGAATGACTTACAACCATCAAAGAAATCCATAATTTGTTTGTAATCGTAAGCATTAAATTCCTTGAACTTTTCCACATAGTCTTTGGGATTGTAAGCAATAAGTGGATTTGGACGATAATAAACCTCGGTTATCTTATAAAAACCCTTTCTAAAATATTCAATGAAATCCACAATATCCTTACATTTAAGTCTATCACAATTAATGCAAAACCAAGAACTATCCTGTGGCTTATCTGTTCTAAGGATAGAAGGCTTTGTAATCATAATATTTGTGTGAATGTGGTTGTTATTAAGTTTGTTCATAAAATAAGTTGACATACAAATTCTAATCAAAGTATCGTCTTTCTTTGTTTGAAAGTGTGGAATAGAACCAAACTCAATTACATAGCTGGTTCCACGGTCATACTTATTATCATTCATTGGAATGAACTTCATTCTTGAATGATTATGATTTGTAATAAGGGTCTTAATCCAATTATTAAGGGCATCAGATACTGGTTTCATAGTTACCTCACTTCTACAAGTTCAATCTTTACAAATTCGTTTACACATTGATTCTTGAAATCATTCTTTGAAACAATCATTGTTTCTGCTTCTTCAATTTTGTCTGTGAAATCAATATGACATTCATTGTCATTCGGTCCGCCAATCGTAAAAGACTTGATGTACTTCTTTTCATCAGGACAATACAAGGCATAACATTCAGGAACATCATCCTTATCCATAGGACAACCAATCTTCTTACGAAATTCAAACATATCTACATCAAAGGTGCTGTGAAATGACATTTTGTTACCTCTCTTTTACAAAGATGTTCTTAAACCTGTTGTATTTTCAAAAAATTCTTTAACTTGGTCACAAAAAATTCCCTTAATTTCTTTCACGATAACGGGTTCAAATTTCTTGTCATTGGGTTGAATACCCTTCATAAAATCATTGGTTGTATATTTGCGGGTCTTAATAAAATAGCAATTATACAAATCCAATCCTTCATCTAATTCAATCTTGAACTCATTTGCCTTTCGGAACATTTTAAATGAGAATGTGAAAGAATTGTCAGTAATACTAATGGCTTTAGCACCGAGCATGGCTTGAAGTCTACCAAAACCCCCATTACACAAGGCTCTTACCATTTCTTTTACCATATAATTGATTTCTTCTTTTGTTTTCATTTGTTACCTCTCTTGTATGACTATAATATAGAAAAAGTCCCTGACCTTGTCAAGAACTTTAACTTAAAATTGTGTAAAATAATGTTTACTTTTTGACTTTGTAATCGTCAGGTATCTTGTCCTTGAACTTTTCCAAGAGCATACCTAGAACTACTTCATAGACAGCTTCATCAAATGAACAAGAACTATCATCTACACTTTCGCCACCATAATCAAGGTATTCGGAAGCAAAATCATAATGACCCTTGAAATCAATTTCAGCACTTAAATCTAATGCAGTGGTGAAACCCAACATTTCAAAGTCATTTCCATAGTAATAGTACATATCATCTGCAAAATCTATATCAAATGGCTCAATACCATATTTCTTGTTAATGGCATCAAGGGTATTCACATCGGTTTCCTTAGATTCTTCAATGAATTTCTTAATATCATCTTCAAGATTGATATAGTCTGGTGTAATGCTATCCAAAACTACCTGTGCAATGTACTTGTTAAACTTCAATCGTTCTCTTTCCATATTTACCCCTTTACCAAGGCATTACTTTTGAATAAGATTCATCTGCATCATAGTCAGTAATGTTGTTCATCTTTTGCTTGTGGTAAGTTCTATTTGTTTTATTACGAATTTTCTTAATATCCTTCCAGCACTTGTGCGACAAAGTAATGACTTCGGTACCACCGTGTCTATATTTAAATTTCTTTCGTACTGTTTGCGACATTTTACTTCTCCACACATTTAATAGTTGCGTTTTTAGGCGGGTTGAGCGTGAAACCAATGTTCACCGCACTATATTCACAATAGAACATAAGTAGTGCTGCAACGAATACTGAAATTCGCAACACACGGTGTCTTTTGTTCTTTTCACCATCCAAATAAATTCCAGTTAAACCACAATAAATTAAACACCCAAAGAAAATTGATGTTGCGATAATTGTACCAAATTCGGTAAATGGGAAAATAATAGGCATTAGAAACCTCCCATGTTACAACCATAATTGTTTCCAGTACAAACGGAATTGTACCAACCACCTGCTACACCACCATGCCGCGGCATCTTTGTTTCCATTGATTCAATTTGCTTGGATGGCTTTGGTGGAACCTGTGTTTTCTTATCATTACCATCAATGATAAAAACAAATAGAATTATAATAAGCAAAAGTGGCATAGTTACATCCTCGTAAATTGACTGTCCAAAATAATACCCTTAATTTTGCTCTTGAACTCATCAAAAGAAATTTCATTATCAAGCTGGGCACAGTTCATATTCAATTCGGAAAGAATGATTTTGTCATTTTCCGTTACTTCCCACCTTGTATTGTTGGAATACAATGTAAAAAGGTGAAAACCACAATTTTTACTTTCAGCAACACCATCAATCCTAGCGGGATTGATAATATCACTCAATCCATTTGTATGAATAACTTCAATTACCATTTGTTACCCCCTTATACCATTCTTCTTTGCGTCTTCTTCTTCCAACTTTAGAAGCTGATTGGTATAATCATCAATCTTATCAAATTCTTCCTTGGTAAGAAGCTTCTTTGCCATAATTTCAAAGGCAATTCCGCGACGGTTTTGTTCTTGGTATTGCTTGTTAGTCTTGATACAAAGTTCACAAAGTTTCTTCAAGCCATCAGCCGTAATGGTGTTTCCATTTTCGGTTTCTCCAATTACACTTTCAAGAAGCTCGGTGAGTGTCTTTTTATTTCCAATGGTTTTTGTTTCCATAAGTTACCTCTTTTGTTGTTTCTAATTTAAACTTAGTAAATATAAACTTATTTGTCAAGTAAAA
>JAGCEE010000163.1 GCA_017650795.1 Clostridia bacterium
TAACCGGTAGTAACGGTATTAGTGTATCAAGAGTTGAAAACGAAGGTGGAACATATTATGATGTTGGTTTGAGTGGTGGTGAAGTAAATGCTAATTTCAAATTCAATAGTGTTACAGCCAACAATTTATCTTCTATAAATTTAACATCTACTAATGCTCAATTAGCAAACTTAACTTCTACAAACATTACTTCTACCAATATATCTTCTACTAATATAACATCTACCAATATATCCGCTACTAATGTTTCTTCTAATAAATTATCTGCCGCTAATGTTTCTAGCCAAACATATTCAGGAAATAATATAACTGCTTCTTATTATTCCGCTAAAAACACATATCAAAATTATTTGTCTGCTGCTAATTTATCGGCTAATAGTTTTACTGCCTACAATGGTGTGTTTAATTATTTGACAGTTAATAATACTTTAAATACAAATAATCTTACTACTGTATATGCTACTGCTACTAACTTAACTTCAAATAGCATAACATCTAATTATTTAACGGCAAATACTTATATTTCCGCCGCTAATTTAACCGCAACAAATGTAACTGCTACTAATGTTTCTTCAAGTAAAGTGTCTGCTACTAACATGACCGCTACATATCTTTCTTCTACAAAAGTTAATGTAACTGGTACTAGCAGAAGAAGTTTCTCTGTTAATGCGGACTTTGATGTTTATGTTAAAGATAGAAACCTAACAGCACCAAAATCTTCTTTGTCTGCAGTATTAAATTCTATTGCTAGAACTATGACTGTTACAGGATTTGGTTATGCTAACATTGGTATGGGTACAAATTATAATTACAACCAATTATCATTTACTACATATCTATCAGATGATACATCATACAATACAAACATTGATGGTGTAGATGCTGGTTCACAAACATATCCTTCTAATTCATTCTATTCAGCAATTTCACCAAGATATCCTTTGAATTTTGAAATTTCCGATTTGATTAGTAAAGATGTAACTAATTACATTGTTAGATTGGGTATGACTTCTGCCATTAGTAATCAGGGTGGTATCTATTGTATTAGTACTTATGATATTGATGCTACCAAGATTAAACCACACAAGAAATACAAATTTAATGTTGTTAATTTAGCAGCAATGCACCCACAAGGTGAAGGTTTTGGTATTAAATTCTATGACCCAAATTATGATTCAACACATCCTACAACTTGGTATTTGTATGATTTCCCAAAAATGCCTTGTAATTGGGTACAAATTAAAGCATATAGCCAAAACAATACTAGAACTTCTGCTGCTAGCACATTTAAACAAGCTGCATATTCTGCTATAGGTTCAATGACAGGTAAGTCAATTACAATTCCTATTATTGCTAATACTTTGTATTCTAAAATCTATTCACATTGTCGTACTTGGACTGATGTCGCATCTACTGCTATTTGGTACAAACCTGGTGGTGTAGTAGAAACATCTACTTATGCTGGTATGGCTATCCCAACAGAAATAAGAGAACAAGTTGTTAAAGCAGGACTTGGTATTGCCTCTGTTACTTTAACTGGTAAAAGTGGTTCGATTTATACTTCTATGACTTATAAACCAGAGACTGTCTTTGAATACTTGGGTAACGGACAATTAGAAATTTTTGGTGAGTTTGACCAAACTAATCATATCGGCTATA
>JAGCEE010000164.1 GCA_017650795.1 Clostridia bacterium
AAAAGCAAATTACACGTGATACATAATTTCATATGTATTGAATGTGGCAAACAATTTGAAAGTGAGCAAACAAGAAGTAAATTTTGTTCTAACAAGTGTAAATCAAAATATAGAAGAAAAAACAAACTAGATGAGATAACAAAAAAATGCATTATATGTGGGAACATATTTACGGCAAATAAATATAGACAGGCAAAAACTTGCAGTAGAAAATGTGCAGGTATATTAAGAAAGGACAATAAGAATTATGTTTAAAAGTATTATAAATTATATTTTGACCAATGTGTTTAAAATAAATACACAAACAACAGACAAAGAAATTAATGATAACAGCAAGTATGCAAGAATATATCAAAACATAGATGATATTAACTTCAATGCTATATTTAGTAATAAATTAGCAAATTACACAATTAGTGATAGCACAATGAACATAGATGGAGATAACAAAAGAACAGAACTATTAAATAAAACAGCAACTTCTATGTGGAAAAAATCAAAGAAAATCACATCTATGGCATATGGGTATGGTGGTTTAATCATAGTACCATACGTAAAAGGTGGAAAGATTTATTATAATCTAGTACCACAAGATAGATTAACAATAGATGAAACAGATGGTGAATTAATCACAGGTGCAACCGTACTAGCAGAAAGAAAAGTAATAAAAGGAACAATAGGAGAAAAAACATATTTACGTTGGACTAATTATAAAGTAGAAAATAATAACATCACAATAACACAACAATATAGTGATGAAAAAGGCAACAAAATACCAGCGCCAGACTTCTGGAAAGATATACAAGAAGTAAGAACAATAACAAACGTTGATAGAGTATTATTTGGTTATTTAAAATCGCCTATTAATAATCGTAAAGCAAACGATAAATATGGAGTACCTATCACATATGGTTGTGATGCAACTATACTTGAAATAAAGACTACACTAAAACAAATTGTAAGAGAATATGAACTAAAAGAATGTTTTGTTGGCGTTGACTATACAATGTTTCAAACAGATAGCAAAGGTAAAATAACAGAACTGCCTTCAAATGGCTTATATAAGACATTTAATTTTGATGAAGGAGAAAATAAATTTAATGTATTTGACCCAGCATTTAGACCATATACAGAAAGATTACAAGAATTATACAAGAGATTAGAACACGAAATAGGAACATCATATGGAATATTAAGTGAAGTAGATACATTTAATGCAACAGCAACAGAAATTAAACGTAGTATGTATGATACGTTTGTAATATGTGATGATATGCGTACAAACATAGAAAAATGTATGGATGACTTCTTTTATGCTTGTAATGTACTAGCAAACGCATATAATTTAAGTGCAAATGGTGAATATAAAGTAGTGTTTGACTGGTCTTATAGTTTACTAGAAGATACACAAACAGAATGGCAACAAATGACATATGCAAATAGTAAAGGCATAGTAAGTGATGTAGAATTAAGACAATGGCTAAACCCAAAAGAAACATTAGAAGAAAGTAAAAAAGTAATAGAGGAGATAAAAGCACAACAACCTAGTATTGAAGATATGTTAGGAACAAAAGAATAGAAATTAGGTGGTCTTTTTGATAAGTGAAGAACAAATAGAACTATTAGTTGAACGTTTAATAGATAGAGTAGAAAAAGCAAATAGTTTATATTTACAGCATCTGGGCAAATCTATTAAGCAGACACGAAACTTAACACCAAGTGAAGCACATAAACTTGCACAAACATTAAAATATGGTGGTAAGTATGAAGAAATAATTAAAGAAATGTCTAAATATACGAATTTAGATGTTGAAGAACTAGATAAGATATTCTATAATTACGCAAAAAAAGACCAATTATTCTACGAAAAGTTTTACAAGTATAAAGATATACCCTTCATACCTTTTGATG
>JAGCEE010000165.1 GCA_017650795.1 Clostridia bacterium
ATGTAATCACCATTAGTATCATTTGATTCTAAGCAAATTAATTCATCTTCTTCTATTTTATATGTTATATTAATGTCTTCTGCCATAATACTATATTTATCATAAAGGCTCCTCACTGGGAGGAGCCAAGGAATTAAATGTTAATTGTTGTAGTAATTGTAGGGAAATCTTGTTCCTTGTAGTAATTCATTCTTTCTTTCCAGTGCTTTATCAAGTAATTATCCACAACCCTTCCTGTCTTAGTCTTGTAGCTTAAATCATCTACAACATCGTAAAGGATAATTTGGCTCTTTGTCTTATGTCTTCTTAATCCTCTACCAATACTTTGTAGAACCTTAATCTTTGACTTACTATTTGCATACAAGATAACATCGTGTAGCTTTGGCATATTAACACCTGTACTCATAGTTTGATAAGTTGCTAACAAAATAGTTCCATCTTCATTTTCAATACCAGTTCTAATTTCTGCTCTTTCGCTACCCTTGACAGCACCCGTAATCGTAGATACTTTCTTGTCTGGGTATTCCTTTGCGAACCATTCTTGTAATAGCTTGACGTGCTTCAAATGGTTTACAAGAATCAATACATTGTGCTGTTCATTTGTATGGTCAATAATCATTTTTAGTGCCTTGTTTCTATTTTCATATTCTTCAACCATACGAACTTCTTCAGGATAACTTCTACCCTTGTTCATCTTTACAAATTCGTCAGGATATTTGGCAATAACATTGGCAATTTGAATCTTTGTCAAAACACCAACATCAATCAATTCCTTAGATTTAAGTTCAAAGATTACTTCACCCATAACGGCCTTAATCTTCAAAAGTTCTGCCTTGTCTGTTGGCAAAGTACCAGTTGTACCAATCTTGAATCTAGCATTTGTACAAGATTTGATAATCTTACTTAGAACTTCAGCCTTACTTGCGTGAACTTCATCTACGAACACTGCATCGTATTTTTCAAAGAAATCTTCCTCTTTGTTTTGTAAACTTTGCCAAGTAGAAATCAATACAGGTCTATCCAAGTAGGCTTCGTGTCCTCCACCCAATCTTTCTACTTCTTTGTCAATGTTTTCATAGCCATAATCTTTGAAATCGTCATACATTTGGTCAACCAACATAATATTGGGAACAATCAAAAGTATTTTCTTGAAATTTTGCTTTCTGATACAGCGAATAATGTTATAAATCATCAAAGATTTACCACTAGATGTACAAGATAGCAAAATACCCCTGTGGTTTGACAATGCAGCCCTTACAGCCCTATCTTGATAATCTCTAATATCAAATGGGGCATCTTTCATATTGTCCTTTATTTGGGCTTTATAGGCGGTTTCGTCAAGTGGCTCAAATAATTCTAAATCTCTAAACCCCTGTAGTTCAAAAGAGGTCTTTGTAGCCATTAACCACTTGATTAGGTCTTTAACCAATCCAATAGGCAATAGATTAGCCTTAATGTTGTATGCGTGATACTTACCATCCCATCGTTTAATCTTATATGCCGGTGAAAATTGGAATCCGTGGCATATATTCGGAATACTTTACATAAATGTTATGGTTAATATCGTCTGATGTTTCTAATTCTACAAATGATTCGTCTATTTTCTTGATTACTATATCTTTCATATTTTGACCTAATATAATTTATCCTATTTAAATATAACAAAAAGATAGCAGATATTGCTATCTTCAATAATTATGTATATGTGTAAACTTTTGTTAATGAAAATCTTTTTCTAAGTCTTTTTTCTTCTTTTCTACTTTCATTCGCTTAAAATCAAGGTAAGGGTCATAATTAATCTTTGATTCGGCTAAGACCTTGTATCTTTCCAAGCCTACTTTAAATCCTTCTGGATAGTATTCATTTATACAACCCTTTTTTGTAAAGAATAAGAACAACCTACACTTATGGGAACAATCTATTAAATGTTTTTTCAGTTTTGTTTGAACATCTTCCATTTCAGCATAATAAAAATCTATACATTCTTTCGTATTAGCTTCATCTCGCAAGCCTTGCATATATTCAGATAAGAGTACGGCACAAGCACCCAAATACTTACCTAATGAATTATCCCAAATCTTGTAAACATTATCCATATATTCAATTTCAATCTTACAAATATCTGAATTGGAATAATGCATCTTGGTTTTGTACTTGTGCTTTTGACGAGCAAAGTATCTTTTAATTCTATCAATCAAAGTCATTTTCTAATTCCCTTTTTCGTTTGTTAATCTTATACTTTTTCAGTTCCAAAGAAATATCAAATGGCTCAAATTCCATTACATACTTTTCAATCTTGCTTTCGTAACACCTTTTGAATGTTTGACCATCATCAAATATTAAAAGTTTTGTTGCAATTTTGTTAATAAAATATCTATCATGTGATACAAAAATGATTGTACCTTCATATCCTAGAAGCAATCTTTCAAGAGTTTCCTTGCTTGTTATATCCATGTGATTAGTCGGCTCATCAAGTATCAAAACATTTGGCTTTC
>JAGCEE010000166.1 GCA_017650795.1 Clostridia bacterium
TTAATATATCTAATAGTTTTTTTGTGTATTCATAGCATTTATAGTATGCAATTACTATTGATAGTTTAATCATTTTCATACCTCCAAATAAAGCCACCTGCTGTTTTTCTCTTGTTATAACATACCGTGCTTACGTTTTTTAAATGCAATACTTTTTCTGCTTCACTAACACTATACCAGATTTTAATTAAATTCATATTTTTGTCATATTGATATACTTTTTTTGATAGTGGGTGGTCTTTGCTATATTTCTTTTTTTGTAAATTATTATTCCAAGCGTGTATTTGATTTTCTTTGTTAGTACACCATTCTAGATTATTTGCATTGTTGTTGTTTTTGTTACCATCTATATGATTAATTTGTGGCAAATCGTTTGGGTTTGGTATAAATGCTTCTGCTACAAGTCTGTGTATTTTTTTGTTGTAATGTTTATTATCTTTATATAATTTCACAATACAATATTCTTTTGAATTGTTTTTTGTTTTTAATATTCTTTCTTTTCTCACAATAAACTCATATCTGTTCCACACTTTTTTTTCTAAACTTTTTACTCTACCAAAATTACTAACTTGATATAGTCCTTCGTAATCTTTTATATCTTTCCAAATTTCCTTATTCATATAATCATCTCCCTTATAAATGATTAGGGGAGCAATAAGGGTGCTCCCCTATTTATATTATATCACATTTACCATTGTCTGTCGCCGTTTTGTTCCATTTCAAATTTTGTTTTTCTTACACGTTCTTCCATTAATCTATCTATCTTTGCATCTTGTCCTTTTATGCTTAATGCTAATTGTAATGTATCTGCATAATGTCTTATAGTAGATGTTCCCCATACTACTTTTTCACGTATAGTTGTTATTGATTTGCTGTTCATTTGGTTCCATACGTATATTGGTTCTTGTAATAATGCAAAATCTTTCATATAAAAACAAATCTTGCAATGTTGGTTTTTATCTTCTTTTAGTGTACCTTCGTTATATAAACATTCTTGCCTTGTTGCTAGTGATTTTTTTATTGCTTTGCCACAACTACCTGACCAACCACTAAATGCTTCATATTTGTCTTTGTATTGTGGTATGAAACAAGTGTTTAATTTGTCGTTCTTATAACTAGCCATACCAACAAATAATACATCTGGTTTAGTTTGCAATTTTCTATTTATCTTTTCTAGTGCGTGTTCATCATATAACCAGTCATCACTATCTACGTAATAAACATAATCAACATCTTTACTTAAATGTAAATATGCTTCGTTTCTAGCACCACCATTTAATCTCTTTTGTTGTAATTGCACTATCTTTAATTGTGGTGGCATTGATGGTAGTTCACTATAACCATCCATATATGCTAAATCTCTCATTAAAAATTTGTTGTAAGTTTCTTTTGCTATTTGTACACTATTATCTGTACTCATATCATCTATAAATACTATTTCAAAATTCTTGTATGTTTGATTAAATATACTTGTTAAACATTTTTCTATTGTGTGTTCATAATTGCAATTTGGTATTATTATACCTATTTTGTAATCTATAAATTCTATTTTGTCGTAGTCTTTGTCATCTGCTGTTGTTTTCTTAATGCATTCTATATCATAATTTGATAAATTTACATCAACAAAATCACATTCTTTGTAATATAGACAATGCATTTTTAGTTTCAATAATTCATCTAATTTTTCATCATCAAATAAA
>JAGCEE010000167.1 GCA_017650795.1 Clostridia bacterium
AATTACAAAAAGAAGACTTTGTTAGTTTTATTAAAGAAATAACAAACGGCAAGTATTTTATGATTGACGGATTATTTAATGTTGATAGCATTAAAAACTTTAAGTATGAAGATGGAGTGGTTAGCTTTAAAAACCGTTATTTAGTATTCACATTTAGTGATTTTAGTTATAGAAATAGTGCCGACGTTAAAAGGATTATCCCTCAAAAAGAATATAACGAACGTTGGTTAAGATTCATGTACTTAAAATTTGGTGATGAATACAAAAAAGCGTTTTTATTTCACCGAATACAATGCAAAGCAAATGCAATAACAGATTTTGCAAGCAACTATGATAAAGAAACCAAGTCATATGCTGAAAGATTGTCAAGATAAATGCACGACTAAAAAACACAAGAGCTTTAAACTCTTGTGTTTTTTTGTTTAAACATTAGGCCTTATTGGCGGTTTGTTTATTCCCGAATTGCCCCCACTATTTGCCAAACCCGGTTTTTGTGGAATGTTTGGCTGTGTCATTGGTTTTGCAGGTGGCACAGGATTTGGTTTTATTGGTGGCTGCAAAGGTGCTTTTATAGACGATGCATCTTGAATATTTGGTCTTGTTGGCACCGCAACATTTGGTCTTGCAGGTGGTTGCTTTACCATGCTTGAAATTAGTTTTTCGTCAGCCTCATTATTTGTTTGTCTTACTAATTCACCAACGCCTCCAACTTCTTCGCCACTACCAATATTCACCTCTTCTATGCTATCGATATCCGATTGTGAAACTTCTTTTGATTCAATATTTCGGCTGTTTAAGTTGCCAGATAATTTTTTATATTTCTTTTTACGTTTTGCAATTATCGCAAACACTACTATGCCACCGGCAACTCCGGCAACACCAATAGAACCAAAAATAATAATTGCAGGAAGAATACTCTTATCTATAATTATCTCGGCCCTATCTGTGACATATCCGAATACACCATAGCAATATTTTCCCCATTCTTCATCAAGGAACTCGGGCTCGTTTCCAACCTCAAAGTGAGTATTGGTAATTTTAAATTGACCCAGTTCAAATATTCCATCAAATGGGAAATCTTTTGTTCCTATTGGTTTCCAGAATCTATCATCAAGATTTATATTATCGGTTATTCTGAAATAATATCTTCTTTCTTCTTGATTAAGTTTGCCAGAATTTATCATGCTTGCCATATATGCAAGTTGTTTTGCATTCCCTATTAAGAAAGGTGATGATTCTGTACCAGTTCCAGCATATTCTTCTTCAATCTCATACCAATAGTTCGCTTTTAATACTAACTCAATTTTATTTATTTCACCATCGCCATCAACTCTAAAACCATTGCCTTGATTTAAATCAATAATCATTGATGTTGTATTATATTCGGTTCCGTTTATGATTAGTTTTACAAAGCCATATCTTGCATTTATTATAGAATCAATAGATATTTGCGTGTTGTATATATATTTTGCTGTATTTCCCGTAATATCTCTTTCGGATTCCAAAATTTTACCCGCGTTAGTATCGTTTACAACAAACTCTATTTCTAGTGAAAGTACATTGGCAAAAGGTTTGATTTCAACATAACCAACCTCGCCGTCTTCCTCTAATATTCTATATGCGCAAACCCAAATGCCATCATTACGTGTATATCCATACAGAGTATTATCTCCTGCACGTAATGCAGTAAGCTCATAGCCATATGTTATTTTGCTAGGGTCATAGTAAACATAAATTACATCTCCAACTCTTGCGGTTATTTGTTTAGAGAGTGTTCCTTCGTTAAAGCTAATTGCGCCACTTGTGACATCACCACCATCAACAATGGCAACATTCACTGACTTTGCAGCAAATACAGCAGTGACTAGAATTGATTGATTTACTTGTAAGTATAATGTTGATTCTTTTAGGTCTGCCGAAGTATTTGAATAGAATTCTTCATAATTACTACCAGTAATTTCCCAACGAACAAACTCATAACCATCATCTGCCCTTGCTTCAAATGTGACGAATGTTCCTTGTAATATTTCTATTGATGTCACATGCTCGCTATCGGATACAATGTATGCAGTATTATTGCCATTATCATTGCCATCCACTGAAATGGTTACACTTGTAATAAATGAATAATGTAAGTAAATTACAGTATTATTCTTATCCATTACAAATCTAAATGGACCTGTAAAGATTATTCCATCTGGCGAGTCTACTGAATAACCGTAGTATGTAAAGCCTTGCTTAGTTGGAAGATTTAAGTTTTCAAACACTGTTCCTTGAGGTGCCATAAATTTGCCACCAGAAATTACAAGTGTTGGAATTATTACGCCATTAAACAAATCCAACTCTTCAATACCAGAGATTATTCCAGATGTTGCTACTTCAAATCGTATTTCATAAAGCTCTAAATACCAAGTTCCATATAAATCGATTGAAATTGCCCTATCTCTTGAAGCAACCCCGATTCCATTAAATGCTCCATTTATTACTTCATTAGGGAAATAGATTATTCCCTCTTCACCAATGTAGTATCTCTTATTGATTCTCTTTGAATCTTGGTAAGGACTCCAACCATTAAAACTATAAACTATTCCGTTTACATCGGTATAACTTATTAAGTTTATTCTGCTTAAATCGGTTGCAGAAATCTTTGTAGTTAATAACGAATCGGCAAATATATCACTAGTTCCATATTCAACATAATAGAACTGTACCACTTCGTTACCCTCGCCATCAGGATGGTCGGTGTTAAATGTAATCTTAAAGTATTGCTTTGCAAATACTAGTGTAATAGTTTTGTCTTCCAATGCTTTATCTAGTGTTAGTTCATAACATATTGTATTGTTTTGTTCATAATAATAGCCATATACTTTGTTTTCATATTCATCATATGAGTATCCTACTGTAAATCCGTTTAGGTCGCTTTCTGCGATGTCAAAATAATAACCTTCGGTCACATACACATAAACAAGCAACTCGTCACCATGTGTGACTTCAACAGCATTATTTGTAGTGTTGTTTATTTTAAATGCTCCTGCCGTTTGTGATGTAAATGTTATGTTGTATTTTATTAGTTCTAGTCTAATTACTACACCAGCGTCTCCAAATGTGTATGGCATCAAACTTGCAATACTATAACTAAAATTGTTATCCACCCTTTCATTTTCGCCATACTTATAGCAGTTTTCTGGATTAAATAACATATTTATTGAATCGCCTGTTCTATAAGTAATTGTTATTTCAACAATGCTGCCATCTTGGGTGACCTTTATTGGCTCTACTTGTGTATTTTGTCCAGCAACGGTAATTGTTGCAAAATCAATTAAATTATTTGAAATAACATAGCCCGATACACCTTCAAATCTAAATGTTATTTCATTTTGTTGTCCAATAAATTTTGCTACCAATAACATTTTTTCGTTGTTTGCACTGTCATAATCTTTTGTTGCTGTTAATGCAAGATTAGTTAATCCATCATCAAGTTTTTCTCCGTCTTTATACCAACCTTCTAATTCGTAGTATTCTTTTGCAACGGCAGTTAAACCTGGCACAATTCTTCCGAATCTAACAATACCAGAAACACCAGACATTTGATTGCCTAATCCATCTTGCAATAAACCATTTCCGTCAACACTATATTCATAGGTGTATTTTTTTCTTTCTAGCACTATTCTTATTTCGCAATCTTTATCTATTTGGAATAAAGTGTCATTGCTGTAATAGTATTCTTGCAAAATGTGTTGTAAATCATAGTATAAGAAGCTATACCCTTTTTCATATAATGTGTATCCATATTTTTCAAAATCAGCAATAACCTGTAATGAATCATTGTATTTAACCGAAACTATATTTGTGTCTTCTATAACATTTTCTAATGTAATTGAAATATCTTCGGCATTAAACACATATAAGATTGTTGCGTTATACTGATTACCAGCATCCAAAGCTGTGATTTTAGATGCGGTTTGTGATACTTCGTCCCATTCGTAATATGTGATTGTGACATCATATGTGTTTGCAATATATTTAAACTCTATGGTAAAGTCGCTTGTAAATCCGGTTATTGTGACAATGTAGAATGTGTCATCTGATATTTCATCAATAATCACATTTACTTTATCAATCAACGATGTATATATATCCTCTGGTTCTGCCGATTCAATTTTATATACATCTACAAATTGGAATGTATCAAAATGATTTGGTTTTTCAAAATATATAACTATGGTTGTATCAGTTGCCACACTATCAAGGTCGACTTCAGACATATAACCGCCAACATTATCTAAACCAGCATCATTTGATAATACAATACTTACAACGTTATTTTTTGCCTTAAAGCACGCAGTAATTGTTGAATTAGAAGTAAACTCACTATAAACATTAAGCTCGCTTATCTCTCCGGTACCATCGGCATTTATTACAAATGTATCAAATTCATAGCCATCATTTGCATAAGTATTTATTGTGAATGTTTGTCCGGTATAAATCAATATTTGGTTCTTTGTTATATCTCGAGAATCATAAACCATGCCACCAAAATCAACAAGCATATATCCATGTTCATCATCCAAAAGAGTAATAGTGTTTTGATTTGGTGCAGTTGTAATACTAAATTGTATTATATTGTCTTTGCCACTGGCAAAACCACTTGCCGTAAATGTGCCTAGTGTTAAGTTTTGTTGTGGTTCAATAAAGTCCGAAATAGTATAATCGAATTCATCAACATGATAGCCCGCACCAAGCTTAACATTTATAGAAATGCTATAAGATGTATAAACCTCTATTTCATCTGTTTCTGTTAGGTTTTTACCAAAATAAACACTTCCACCCAAATTGTTCTTAATAGAAACATCAAATGTTGCATGTTCATTTGTGACTTCAATTTTAATATATTGTTTGATGTCAATATATTCGGCATATAGCACTAAATCTGAATCAATAGTCCAATTTGTAAGATTGCTTATTGGGCTTGGAATATATTCATCTTCTCCTACTTTTGCACTATATTTATCGAACTCATAACCAACCCACGTTGGCTGTGGAAGTAATGGTATTGGCATGTCAAATACTACGGTATTTTGTATGGTTTTATGTGAACCATCTGTATAAGTCCAACCAGCAACAATATCAGTTTCTTCAAGACTAAATATACCACTTTCCGCATCAAGCGTTAATGTGTATTGGTTATTCTCAAATACTGCCAAATACTCATTATTTACATCCGAATATACAATAGCAGATAATATGTCGCTTACATTACTACCCCAACCTTGGAATGTATAACCAATTCTGCTTACCGCATCAAGATTTGATAAATATGTTGCAAGGTCTGTCGTATTGCTTAATGTATCAAAGACTGCCAAGTTTTGACCATATTTTAATGTAAATACAAGGCCCTCTTCTGTATATTCTACCTTATTTATTACTCCATCAACTGTGCTAACAAATGCATATTCTTCGCTTTGAACAAACTGTCCTGCACCTGCACTAAATACCACAGTGACCTCGTCTAGTTTATATACATATGCAAGCGTAATACTTCTTTCCACTTCATCAAACACATATTGCCCACTAATAACAAAATCATTTGTTAGTTTTTTGTAATAACCATCCAAATCTAAGTATTGGTAGAATTCCAAATGTTGATTTTGAAGGTTTGCGATATCGGATTGCGACAATGCCTGCTCTACATTACCAATTGTAAATGTATATGTGCTTTCATCGTATATTATTGTTTGATTATATTCCAGTAATGTATAAGGATTTACAACATACATTTGTTGGTTTTGTATGCTCTCCAAATGACCTGTTTCCAATTCTTCGTAAAGCACAAGAATTGTCACTTTATAGGTATTTATTTCCCAATCTGCATAAATGTGCAACTCATCATCGCTATCGCCCAATATGAATTGTTCATTTAAAGAAGTTGCATGATTTAATATATCGTTATTCTCATATTTCCAATTTTTAAAGGTATAGCCATCGTATTGATGTTCCGGATTTCCTGGAAGTTTTACCATATTATCATCTAGGCTCTTATAATAATCAAATCCACTTATTGTTGTAGTGCTTGCAGTAATTGGCACATCGTTAATAACAATTGTTTCTGTGTTTGGTATTCCGCAACCTTCAAAATTGTTATAGTGAAGAACTATTGAGATAAGCCTTTGTTTAATATCACCCTCGCCGTTTAATGCAATATAGTTAGAACTATCTGCACCCAATAGCGTGAATGTAATAACAAGATTATCGCCAACATATGCTCCAAATGTAGCACTTTCAACAGAAACTTGGTCGCCCAAAATCAAGCCGTCAAATGTGAATGAGTAATTAGATACATCTATGTCTTTTGTTGAATCCTGAGTTTTTATTATTCTTTCGTTTGGAATAACAACCAACTCTTTTTCTACAATACGTACTGTTTTATTTATAGAATTAGTAATGTTTACATTTCCATTTGAAACAGCACTTACAGCATAGTCGCCAACTATTGTTTTTAAAGCATTAGAAAGGTTTGCATCTGCTCCTATTGCCGATACAACGACTTCCTGTTTTAACTGCTCGGTGGTTAAAATGGTTGCAGTGTTTGCAGAAACAGAATAATCAATTACAATGCTTTCGCCATATGTATACTTTAAGATGTTATCTAATTCATCATCGTCACTATTGTCATTTATTGCCACGCTAACTGCGAGTGTTGTTATGCTTGCCAAAACATATTCTGTTTGTATTTCATAATTAACAGAAGAACCATCTGATAAAAGAGTAAATAATAGCCTATCTGCATCTAACACATTTGCACTGTTATATTCTATATAAACATGTGCATCGTTTCCACTATTAGAGCCATAATTTGTCACATTATAGTTTACACTATAATCATTGTAGTATATATCTGTTCCATCATAAACCCTAGTTTTATCTGAGTTTTCAATGACAATACTTATTGGTCTTTTATCTATTCTTAATTTAACAGTTTCGGCTGTTTCTAGCGTCACATATTTATATGCAATGCTTGTTAGTGTTGTAAGCTCTTGACTTAGTTCTCTTATATCATATAAAGTTTCGCCAGCAATTTCTTGCTCTATACCAAATGGAACATTTCCGGATATCGTAGATTTAAGATAAGCAATCAAATCGTTATCGGTAATCTTTGAACCTGCAACATAAATATCATATTCAAACAAATCAATACTATAATCATTTGCAATGTGTCCATATTTTCTTGATATTGTATTGCCTGTAATTTCTGTATAAGCCGGAGCAGTAGCACCGTCCTTTATTGCAGTAATCTTAATGGCTAATGTTTGATTGTTTTGAATAATATGGAATTTGTCTTGCAATTTAGTTAAATCGCTAATTAAATTTATATTTGCATCGCCAGTTGTAGCCGAGATTAAATCATAGTCACCAACACCCTCACCTGCACTTCTTGTAAACTCAACAACGAACTCATATGAAGAAGCCATATTTGTTGTTGCCTCAAAGATTTTACTTAATGCTGGGTCTACTGCACCATATTCTTTTTGGAATGAGATAGAATCATAATCATCGTTTGTTAACGTGTATGTGTATTTTACTATTTGAAATGTTTTTGCAGTAAATGATAATTCATAATTTGTTGTATATATGCTGTCTAATACCGCAGCAAGGCTGTATGTTCCAACATCTTTTGCCCCTGCAGAGATTTGGTCATTTATGGATAGTTTAATATTGCTTGTAAAATCTACACCCTCTAAATTAGCGGTGTTAGTGATTGTATATTTAAATGAGTCTTTATAGTCGCCATTTTTAAATGTTGACACATATTTACTATTAACAGAATCCCAACTAATATCTGTAATGCCATCTTTAAGTCCAATAGATAATTCTATTTGTCTTTTTTGAATTGTTAGGCTACCCGTATAAGTAATGTCATAACAAGTTGTCACATCAACCATGCCTCTTTTTATTACGAGACCACTCTTTGTAATAGCATCTAAAGATATGTTATATGTTCCAATTTTATTTAAAGCACCAAGATTAAATACCACCGTACCAACAACGATTACATCATCGTTGTTTTCGTTGCCGTCATCACTATAAATAAGTCCGACTTGTGACACATAATCTAGTGAATATAAACCATCTTTTGAATAATATTTTGTATTAGAATCAAAATCAATGGTTAATGCTTTTGCTGTAATATTACCAATGTTTCCACTTGAAACTAAATTATAGTTAAATGCTCCTGCGCCTGAAATCGCAAATATTATATTAAGTGGCTCAGCAAGAGAATTTACTCTGTAATCCGAATAAGTTGCCGAGATTAGAACTGTATCTCTTGGTTCTATAACACCATCTTTAAATGATATGTTTTGTATTCCATTATCTTCATAATATACAGTATTTGTTCCGTCGTACTCTTTATTGTCTGTAAAGTATATATTTTCTGATGTTATTTTTTTAGGTTCAACGATAATATTGTAATTGTAATTTATTGAGTTAATCTTAACAACAACCACATATGCACCGGCATCTATTATTTCATTACTAATAGCCTGATTGTTTGCATTAGTGCCACTAACACTTACTACTGACACATTATCGGTATTTCCACTTTCAAGACTAACAGAATATGTGCCTAAATTGTAATTTATTGTTATAGCATAAGGTTCGCCATCTAATTTATATTCAAGAACTAAACCTTGTAGTTGATCGGTTCCGTCATATATGAGATTATCTTTTTGTACAGCCTGAATGTTTTCTTCCAAAATTTCTATGCTACCACTTGCACTAGATATTTGATAGTTGTTGTTAATTGATGATTTGCTACCAATCAAAATATCAATATAACCATCTGCATAACTATATTTTATTCCTGCAACAATGTTCTCATTTAACATATTAAGTTTAAATACAATTTGTGTAAAATCATAAATATCAACATCAAATACATCTAAACTCATCGTATTAGTTAATTTAAACATATTATTGTGTGCCAAATAATACTTATAACCGGCAGTATTATCATTACCAAGGTCTATTTCTATTGACCTTTTGCCTACCATAAAACTGTTATTTGTTGCGCTTATTGAATACTCATAGTTTGTAGTGGCAACTGGTGCGATCAAAGTGTATGTTCCAGCATTAAACACCACCAAATTGCTTGCATTTGACACTCCTAATTCATTAGGTACAAATGAGTATTTTAATTCAAGAGCCACATCAAAAGCACCTGCACCTACCAAGTATTGGTTAGTGCTATTATTTCCCACTCCGGACACTAGAATATTTTGTTTTACTGTATCTGTTTGGTCTAGGCCAATATACTCCAAATTACCCGTATAAGAAATCTCTATTTGCGCCTTTTCTACCTCGTATTTTACATTGTTTGCAAATTCAAAGATAAAGCAGCCATTTGGCACATCAACATTATTTGTATCTTTTACTATTAAACCACTTATATTTGAAATATTAGCATCGTTTAATAAGTATTCACCAGCATCGCCAACACTTACCACAACATTGCCCGTTAAACTAAAACCTGTTAATAAGCCATCGGTAATTAGTTTGTTTGCTGGTAGATTATGGGTAGTGCTTCCCATATATGGATACTTGGTATAATCTGATTGTAGTCCTGTAATGGTCACAATAATACCATTTATTTGTCCATCTATTTGTGAACTAGAAAGAACATAGTTTCCATAGCTATTGTTTAGTATTTCAAACTTAACAATTTTTGAACCAGCAGAGGCGCTTGGCGTAGTTCCTTCATAGAAAGTTGCTTTTACTAAAATATTTGCACCATTGCTTAGATTATCGGTAGCAACAACCGAGTCACTATCACCAACTGTTAGATTTAATTCAGAACTGCCATCGTAGTCTTTCGTGCCATTAAACTTGTTTAATCCATTATATAAATTAGAAATAGATATTTCGTGTTGTAATATATTTACTTCGGCATAAATATAACCATTATTTCCACCATCTACAGTAAAATCAACAGTTCCTGTTATTACAACATGAATTTTTGCATAATATGTTCCTACATTTTTTACAATGCTAACGCTTGTGCCTATTGGATCGGTAGGATCAGTCACAAAGCCATCAAGAGTAAAGCATACTCCATTTACAGTATCGTTGTACTCGTAGTTTGTTGCATCTAGTTTAAGTGCATTATTACCATCTCTTTTAAATAATTCGCCATTTGCACTTACCCTATACATGATTGCAACAGGAATGGTTGATTTTTGGTCTAATGCATTGTAGTAAGAATCGGTTGCAAGAGTGGCAACAGCACCAACCCCCTCTCCACTAAATGTAAGTTTAATATTATAAGTAAACAAATAGTTGTTATTTACATTTGCCTCATTATTAACAACCGTAGCAACTACATTGCTAATTGCATCTTTAATCGTAAGATCTATGTATACACCCTCTGTGTATTCTTCGAGGCTATCGCTATAGAAGAATGTTTTTGATTCATATTTATTTGCAGGTATAGTCACCGTGCCTTCTACAACATGCCCACCAACAAGAGTAATTAAGTTTGCACCTTGCAATGTAAACGTATAACCAGTAGTTGCAAATATTTCATCATACAATTCATTTCTAATAACTTTTACCTCAACATTCTTTTGAAGTATTTTGAATGTTGTTATGTTTTCGCCATAGCTTAAATCTGCAAGCTTGTAATTATTTTTGTTTGCCCCAGAAAGCTTATATTGTATGTCATAAGTGCCAACATTTGGCCCTGCATAAACTTGCCATAAATCAGAGGTGCCTTGTAGTCTATATTCTAACTCTAAACCAACATCTCCTACAAGTTCGCCATGGCTTTGGTATATATCTATTGTATATCCATCAACAGTCTGTGCTTCGCCATTATACTCTTTTATGCGATTTTTTAAATCTGTTATACGGATTTCCGCTTTACTTATTGTTATTTCGCCAACAAAAGCAAAAGCATAGTTTTCTTTTAAAGGATTGCATGTTAAGTTTTTGGTTATTTTAGCCTTAATTATTTCATCCTCTATCGGATCTGCATCTGTGGATACTGCCGAAAGGTCATAAGTATTTGCATCAATTATGCTCTCAAACAAAAGACTTCCTACAAATGTTTCGCCCAATACGGCGCCAGAAATATTAAAGTCAGAAACATCAAGAATTAAGTATTGGCCGGTATAATATCTTGTTGATGAATTATTTAAGGTAAATGTGACCGTTCTTTGTAATATTTCTCCATCTACTTGAACATTATCTGCCATTTCATAAGATGCTTTTAAATAGTTTACAAAACGAATACTTGTTCCTTCTTGGCAAGACGTGATATTATCTTTGTCTATAATTACATTTATTTTTCTAGCACCCACATTAGGATTATCATAGGCACCAGATAATTTTAGATGGCTTGCATCATTAGCAGCAACATCTGACGATGAGATTATTGTGCCACTTGCAAGATTCGTGTTGCCATCATAAATTTTTAAAGATGTGTCCACTGTTATGCTTTCGGCAGAAATGCGTTTTGCATTCATAACCGGCTCTAAAACATATGTTCCAAATGAAGCCGAAGTGACAGTAAGTGTGTAAGGTCTTACATACTTAAATGCAACGCCCTCATATGTCACTCCTAGTCCACCACTTGATGTTAAAACAACAGATACATTTTCATCTGCATATTTGCTATTATTGTCAAGTTGAATAACTTGCCCCTCATCATTTTCGCCCGATGGTGTAGCAGATTCATTTGGTGCAATAATATAATTTGTTTCACCAATAGTAATATAAATGTTTTGTGCAGAACCAGTGTATGTGTAATCATGGCCCGTGGTTAATATCACAAAACCCTCTGGGCTATTGGCGTTTATTGTGAGCGTGATATTATAAGTTATTTCATAATTGTCAAATGCGCTTGCATTAGTAAGTGAATTTATTATTGCTGGTGCTACAAGGTTAATTGTATTGTCTAAAGAATTAGAATTATAAATATATGTTCTAGCATTTACTGCACATGTGGTTGCACTACCAGAAGTGAAGCTATCTTTTGCATAAGCAATTAGCATATCGTTATAATTTACAAAATTTATTCCAAGCACAGTGCCGTCAAAATTTTTACTTTTTGAGATTGTTATATTTAATGGCGCTGGGTTTACAGTAAAAGTATATGATAGTGTATTTCCGTTTAATGTATCTAAATTAGGGTTAGATACCAATAGTTCATAGTTGCTTGTAAATGTTGCTTTTAATGTTATTGATATCAAATATTCGCCAGCGTTGATTGGATTTACTATACTATTGCCTTTTTTTATGGCTATTTCTAGCATTTCAAAGATGTCGGCGCCCTCATAATTCTTATCAGTATTATAATCTTTACCAAAAATCCCTACACTGATGCCACTTAATATTTTATTGCCAAGATAGTCAGATGTGTAAGTTGTGCTTCTATTTAAGCTAAACTCTAATTTTGCCTTATTAATAACAACCTTTCCTAAATAGCCGGTTATGTTGTAGTTTTTGGTTATTATATCACTGCCGATTACAATATCGTTTGATACTAAATCTTCATTAGCAAGAGTATATTCGCCTACATTTATATAGTTAAAACAAATATCCCCACCAGAGAGTTCATCGTCATCAACAATTCCATTTAGAATAAATTTATCATACGAGATTAAAACTTGACTATTTGTGTATAAAACATAGTATTTTGTCGCATAAACACCAGGTACCTGTTCGTAATAAATGTCAAGTGTTGCATCTTTTTTGTTTATTGTTCCAACAAATGAGCCAACAAATGTTATTGCAAAGTTTCCATTTTGTTTGGCTTGTTTTAACAATGTTTTACCAACTTCTGCATGTTTATCTGCGAATGTAAATGATATTTCTCCATTTGCTCTAACATCTGCTTCTAATGATGCAGCAACTCCACCAGCTGGTGTTTCAAAAGATACAGCATATGCTGGGCTTGCAGAAACAGTTCCATCATATACTTTTTGATACATTCCACTTTGAGTAATTTCAACCGCCAGTTTTAAAATCGTAAATGAAGTTATTATTGTTTTTTGAGAATAGTTTGGATAGTTAATAACCAACTTAACACTATCACTTCCACTATTGGTTCTACCAACATAATTTTCGCCGTTATTACTGCCACCATTGTACAATATTGAATATTGTGAACCACTTAACAAATTACCAAACACTTTAATATCATCTATTGTTTGAGAATTCATGTTATATGTTTTTGTATTGGTAAAAATTATATTTTCATCTTGAAGCTCGGCATAATCTATAATTATTACTGCATTCCATGTTATGTTAAAATTGTTTACAGAAATTGACTTGCCTGCCACACTAACATAAAGTGTAGTATTTAAATTTGCATTTGTTTGGTTATATGTAGCAACATCACTATTATTGGTTTCCACACTAATACCATAGAATTTGTATTTGCTATCACTTTCGCTTATATTAAATGACGCATCATCTTCAACTTTTATGCTATAACCAGTATAAACGACAGTGACAGTTGTATCACTTTGCGAAGCACTAGTTATAACACCATTAGATAAAACATTATCTTTAGCGCTATTTTTAAACGAAATTGTTATATCTCTTTTTTGAACATTTATGTTGGCAGCATATAATACATAATTGCCATTAGCAAAAGACAAAACTTGATTATTATATATTCCTGCATTGCCGGTTAATGTCCAAGTTGCTGTTTCGCCAACAAGCTCTTGTTTGTATGACGAGCTTAGTTCCAAAACCATATCGTTTGTTATTTCAATAGAATATGTTTCTCCTGTATCATAAACTAAATTTATTGTTCCCGATAATACCACATCTTTTTTGCTAATTGAAACAGTTAAAACACTAGGCTCAGTAATTGTAGAAGAAATAACATTGTAATCGATTCCACCAATTGTATATGTTCTACTAATTGAAACAACCAATTTGTATTCTGCGCTATCTGATACTTGACGTACCGAAAGTGTTTTATTGGAGCCTGCAAAATACCATGTTGCACCATTGTTTACAGATTTTTCCCATCTATAACTTAAATAATTAGGATTTATTGATGCTCCCTCTCCCGACATTGCATATTCATAATCCGAATCGGCGCCAACACCAAACTCATATGTAATGCTTGGGTCATATGTTGCCGAAATATCATTACACTTTGAAATTTGTGCAACAAAATTCCACATAGCATAAAGAACAACATCACCCTTTAAATTCCAAGTTGTATTTGTATATTTAACCAAGTTGCTACCACTATGGTAATACCAGCCATCAAAAGTTAAGCCTGCTCTTGTATTTGAAGCATCTAATAGTGTAATGCTGTCACCAAACTTAATTGTTGATATATATTGACCCTGTGCATTAAGTTCAATGCCCGATGCACTCTCTCCGTCAAATAAGCCAAATTCGTATGTGACTGTGCTGTAATTTGTAATAATAATTTCTACACTATTACTGTCTATTGGAATTGTTATTTCTAAGATTTTAGAAGCAAAAATTCCGGCAGGCTCTGAGCAAGAACCACCAATAACTTGTTTAAACCAATAATCACTATTCGTGATATCTAATTTTATACTAAATGGAAATGCAATCTTATCACCAATAAATTGTAAAGAGTTACCTCTTGAAACAGTTGGTTCTATTGTTTGAAGTGTAATTGTTGCGTTAGTGGTATCTTTAAATCCACCAATTTTTTCTTCTTTTACAACCACTTCTATAACACGCTTATTAGGTGCAACTTGTGTAAATGTAATACTGCCACCCTTAACCGCAACAAATTTGTAGTTGCCGACTAAATCGCCCTCTATTGTTATATTGTTTACAACCACAATTCCCGGAGCCGAAAGATTTTTATTACTTAAATCAAATATATTAGATTCAGATGCAATAGTTCCTGCAACCAAATTAAATTCTAATCTAATCATACTACTAGACTCAATGTTGTTCACAATACCGCCTATTTTGTAATAAGAGTCTGAGTAGATTATTCCAGAATAATAATTCTTATTGCCATTTATAAAATAACTTTCAGATGTACTTCCTGCTCCTGTCTCTACACACAAAACACAACCACTCTCTATTGATGTATCAGCAATAGATGTTTCGTAATAAACTTTAACATCATTAAAGCTGATTTCAATTTCGCATGGTGTTATTTCTCCGGTCATTTGAGCAAAATCGTATGAACCAATGGTCTTGTTATACAAATCATCAGTTGTACCCGATTTTTTAACAAACGAACAGCTAATCTGTTTTTCTGTACCAGCATTTTTGTCATTATATTCGGCAGAAACACTAAATATGTTTTTATCATTACCAAGAATACCATAATCGCTATTAGAATATGATGTTTTCTCATTTATCTCTTTTACTGATTGTAAAACATTCGCATCACCATCATACTCTTTTATTACATCGCTATTCATTTCAATTAAACGCTTGTTGATTGTAATAGCTGATGCTTGGCCTCTATTATTTGTTTGAGTTAGTGAACCGCTATTAGTAATATAATTTGCATTGTACGCCTCATTTGAATTATCGGTATCAAATAAGTAATTAAATACGACATAAAACTCACCCGAGTCAGCCACATATTTTAAACCGAGTGCATATATGTATAACTCATCATTTTTACCGACATACTGAAAGCGCAACGCATCTTTAGAAATATGAACATCGGTTGAAATGTCGCCACTACCTTTTTTGTAAACACCAATTACATCTTTTTTGATAGCTAAGGAAGAATTCAACAAATAATCATAACCACTAGCACCAACATGTTTAGGATTTACGAATATACTATCTGTATCATAAATTGTTATAGTGGCAATCAACACTCCTTGTTCGGTACCACCAAAATCAAATGTATCGTAAGTTTTTGATACATTATTATTAGAAATGCTAATCTCATCTGCTTCCCAATAAGCATAAAAATACAAATCTTCGTCAACCACAATGGTTGTTATTGGTTTTTCTACACCCTTTCCGTTCTCTGTCGTTGTTGAACCAATAGTCCCGTCGGCATTTAAGTAAATCTTATAATTTCCGGTGGAATCTTTCCAATACTTAAATGTATGGCCCTCTCTTGTTGGATAGTTGCCTTCAAATGACAATACGGTGCCAGACAAGCTTGTTGATACAGAATCTATATATCCTTCAAGATAAATATCTGTAAAATTTACAACCCTAGCCTCCACATCTCCATCATCTAAGAATGTTCCATCAAATGTGACGTTTTGTGCAGCATTTTCTGCAAAGAGATTTATATAACAAGATGTGCTATTATAACCATTTTTATTAAAATTCAAATCCTCAGCTTCCCATACAGCATAATCAGAATAATTAACTACATATTGGTCTCCGCTTTTTGTAATGCTTTCTAATTGAACAATAGAGTCGTATCCACTTACAGCGGAGCCATCAGGCTTGCAGAAGACAACATTATGAACTAGTAAGCCATTATCAAGATATAATTCGTCTAAAACACTACCCAATCCATTTCCATCTGGTTCTAATGAAAACGTAGAACTCCAATCAAACACATTGCCCGATGCCGCAGTGCTTCCAACATAAGCACCGTAGCCATATTTTACAGGCAAAGTACCGTCTGCAATACAACTACCTGAAAGCAAAATTTTTAACCATATTGGTTTGCCACTATAACCAACTTTAAAGCTGTATTTATTGTCCACTTTGGTCATATTGTTGGTCATAAAGTAAATTAAACTATTTATAGTTCCCTGAGTTCCATTTGTGATTATTCCATTGGTTTGAATATTGTTTAAAAGGCTTTCAAAACTACCTAGGGTGCCATCCCAACTATAAGCGCCATCAAGCAAACAGCGAATGGTATAATTATCATCGCTTAAAGTGTTTAAATGGTTGTAAACGTATCCGGAATTATCAAGGTTGTTATAGTATAAATCGGCGGTAATGCTACCATTTTTACCTTGTATTTCTACAGAATAGTTTATTGGTTCAAATACAGGAACAAAATAAACTCTTCTGCTACCACTCGCCTCTATTACATATCTATTTTCAAAATTACTAATGCTTGTAAAGGTCTCGTTTATGTCAACAACACCATTATATAGGGTTGTTTCACGATTCCAGCTATTATTCACTAATTCATAACCAAGGAAATTTACATTACTTAAATTAAACATACTTGATCCGATTAAACTATTAACCGCATCATCGCTAGCATTAAAGGTAATTTTTCCTGTTGTATAATCAACCGAAACAAAACTGCCGTTGGTGCCATAGCCATATTTGGTTGTATTGTAGTCACTTGTGCCCCAATTATTACTTGAACTTGGAGTTTGGAAATAGCCGTTTTGTGGCACTTTTACCACCCTACCATAGCCATATGAGGTAGGGCTGTTTTCTTTAATTGTTGCAGTTAGGTTTAAATTTCCGGCACTAATCAAATCTATGGCATTTATAGTGACAGATGCATTATCAATTCTATTTACACCATTAAACATTATGTTATCAAAAACATAGCCAGGTGCAGTTTTGTCATATGCAATTGGAGTTGTTTGGTCATTTTTATATAATGACCAACCCGTTTTATCATCTTCAATAACTAGTTTTAAAGAATCTTCGTAATTAAAAGATACACCACTTACATTTCTTGGCGAGCCATTACCGTTAGAAGATATATTTAAAGTATAATTCTTTTTTTCTACTACTATTTTTAAAATATATGCATCTGTTTTGCCTGGCAATGTCATATCACTACCAAAACTTACTCCACCATAACCATCATCTTGATTGATAAATCCATAAAAGTCATCTGATACCTCTTCATTATTATAATAAATGCCTATTGAAGAAATGCTATGGTATTCCACTGAGTACTTATAGTAATAGCCACTTGTATTTTCACTTACTTTTGGCATAAACACAGCATCGCCATTTGCATCTGGCACAATATATGTGCCAGGTAGCGAGCCATCTTTTGTTATTGCACACACATCCGTATTTACTTCACTACCATCTGCATAACAAATAATCGTTTTTATTTTATTACTATACTCAGACAAATATGCTTGTATGTAATATTCAGCCCCATCATATTGTAAAGATGATACAGTAAATGCGTACTCTTGTGTGCTATCATCCGAAGACCATTTTATTTTATCTGAGGTGGAAATATTTATTTGCGAATTAAGACCAGAACTTTCAAATTCAATCCTATCAATTTGGACACCATATCCATATCTTGAAGTATTGAATGTTGCCCATAATACAAAATTAGTCAAAGGAGTAAGCACTTTAATAAGATTACCCTCTACTTTGTTTTCATCATTGTAGTATCCTAACCCCCAAGCATCTTGGTAAAAATATCTATATCTTTCTTTTTCTTCGTCAGTAAACTCTATACCACTCCCATCATACCACTTTATGCCTAAAAATTTAACTTGTGTATCAGCAATGCTTAACTTGAATGTATATTCATTATTTGCAGTAAACCTATTGGATACTACAAACGTCATTGCTTGCTTGCTTATATAAGTTGTGCCATTTATTTCTTTATAGAATAATATAACATTATTAAAATTAGAACGATCCATCGTGCGGTTATATTTATCCCATTCACCAGTTGCCCTAGCATGACCGTACAGTGTATGTTTATAATATGGCTTATCGCTATCAGAAGTTAAGTAATAATTCCACATTGTTATTTCTAGGGTTTTATTAACATTATTTTTTATGGCATCTTTATTGTTTAAGATTGTGTACTCAAATGTTTTGTACCATGTGGTACTATTTGATGCATCGGAATATGTTCTGTTGTATGGGTCATATTCTATTACCTTACAATCTATGTCGTCTTCATCATTATTTGTGATTGTTGCCGTAATGCTGTTTAAAACCCAGCCAAAATAAATTGTTGAGTATGGTTCGCCAGTTGTGCTGTTTTTTATAAGATTAGAACCTACAAATGCTTTTAGGCTACCTTGTGTTTTATAAACACCCCTATTAGCCAAACTGCCACTAGTTACACTTTTTGTATCCGAGTCACTCCAATATGGAACCGCAGCACCACCCGTATTGTTTGTGCAACTGCTATAAAATGTGTCACTATCTTCGCTACTAATTTTTCTTATCAAATAACCATAAGCGTCGGTTGATGTAGAAACAATACCAGCGCTATTAATTTCCGCCTTTGAATATTTCATAGAAATAAGGTTTATGTTTCTTATAAATAGATTTACGGCAACATCAGTCGTGCCTGTAATATCTATACTATTCCAAGACGCAGTACCACTACTAAGCCATGGCTTTGCAGAACTACCACTAGTAAAACTATATCCAGAAATAAAATATGCTGCACTTGCAGACTTTAATTGAACCTTTAAAGTTTTTGTTGATTGGCTTATACTAATTTTACCACCACTTGAAGGTGTGAGTTCATTGCCTTTATCATCACAAAATTTAAGATTGTCTTTCCAAACATTCCAATATGAATATGAATTGCCACTAACAAAGCCAATAGTGCTAGTGGAAACATTGCCATTATATACGCTACTAGGGCTGCTACCAGTGTAATAATAAACATTTACTGTTGCAGTTCTTGGCAAGGGCTTTGTTTCCACAAGAAATCTTATTGCGATTTGGTGAGAATAATTTATGTTTAAAACACAATTACCACCCGAAGTGGTTGGATTACTTCCACTATTTAAAGAAACTCTTTTTTCGTATGTACTTCCTTGTAATTTTGATAAAACCAAATATTTGTAATATGTTTTTTGGCTTGAGTTCCAAGTAAAAGTTTCAGGTGAAACACTGCTTTCAAGATATTCCCATATCATAGCACCAGAAGTGCTGTTTGCATAAAAATTATCAAAAGTTAAATCCTCTAATTTGCCCGCCCATGTTGGTTCCCATTCATATGCCTGAGCATAGATATTGGAAATATACTCACCACTAGGTGCAGAAAACACTGCGGTTGTCGGAATATCAGAAAACCAACCATCTGTTATTCCAGTTAAATCTCCTCCATTTTTGCTATAAACTGCATAATAGGAATTATTTGTGCCCACAAATTCTTCTCCAAACGTTTTATAATTCTGAGCATCATCTCCTGTTTCTATGTAATTGTTTAGTTTATTTCCATTAGAATTACAGCCAACAAATTTATAATCATTGCCGTAATTAGCATCATCAAACGCGTCATCCCCCTGATAGCCAACAAGTTTTCCGCCAACAGATGCACACTGTGCAATAATGCCGCCGTTTCCCCACCTGTCGCCAACAAGATAGCCACTAACACCCGAGCAATCAGTTATTGTTAAATCGCTTATTACTGCACCACTCCAAATACTTCCAAAGAGTGCACGATTTCTGTCGGGATAACTTTGAGTGGAATCAAACCTAACACCACTTATTTTGTGACCATTACCCTTAAATATACCCTTAAACGATGCACTATCATTCCCAACAGATAGTCCAATAGGAACCCATAGCTTTGAAGATAGGTCTATATTGCATTTTAATTCGATAGTTGTGCCATAAAAGCCATTATAAAAATAGTAATCTCCGCCACTTATTTTGACTGAAAATTTATATTTGCCTTCCTTTGATGACAGCCAGTCTTCTGCCGAGCCGGCACCACCATCAACAATATGACTATTAACTTGAACAGCAATCCATGCAAGGTTGTTTGCCGCCTGCTCTGGATCACTACTAAGAGTGATTGTTCCATATGGACTGCTTGATGCAAATGGACCAGCGGCAGTAAAAGTAATACCACTACTCATCTCTGCATAGTTTTCCCAATACGCACTATTGATTATGGTTTGTTCGCCATCTGCCAATGCATTGTTTACTTGTTTTCCATTTGCAATTAAAACAGAACCCAGCAAACAAGCAAGCATGATACCCATCACACCAAAAGACCACACAAAATGCTTAAATGCTTTAATCATAAATAACTCCAAAAATATTAAATACGTGCTAAAGAATAAAGATTATCTCAAAAATCTTTCTTTCAAGAAAGATTATAACAATTTTTTACAAATATACCAAACAAAATAAGGCATGTATAATTATTTTTTATACTTTGTATAAATGTAGTAATTTTGCAATGAATATTTTAAGAAAAAAGTTGAATAAATACGGAAAAATATTGGTATTATTTTTTTGAATTTACTTTAATTTATTTTCCTTTTTTTAAATTTTATTATATACTAATTTTGAAAAATCTTTAAATTCGCAAAAAATTAACAGAAAAATGAGGTTTTTATGAAAAAAATATGTGTTTTAACTGCAATTTTTGCTTTTTTGTTGTGTTCTGGATTGCTTTTATTAAATAAAAAAGATGCAGCAGCCGAGCCAGCAAGCATATCTATTACAGCATTAGACAAAAATGGCAACGCCTTTGACAACACCGTTTTTAATAATAATGTGCTTTCAATAGACTATGCAGATATGGATGATAATTTTAAAGTGACGTTTAGAACGAATGCCACCTCAGGAGCAGCACAATGGAAAAAGGACAATGTTGCACTTAGTTTTCAAAACGAATATGAACTTTCTTTATTTAAAACTACAAGCAATGCCGAGCAATTACTTTTAGTTGGTGACAGTAAGTATACCTTTTTATTATCAAATGGAGCCGACACGATGTCTGTTGATGTAAATGTCAAAATTACAGACAAAACATCAATTAGAAAATTATTGTTTTTTAGTACACTAAGCATAGAGGAAATAACACACAACTCACCAGCAATTACACTTAAAGCACTCTTGCCAACAACTAAGCCATACACTGTCACATACTTTATTAAAACACCAAACTCAAACGAATATATACCACAAGAAAGCACGACAGCAAACACTTTTGTATTTACACCATCAACTATGATAAATAGCAATAATGGCTACGGAACATATGGTTTTATGGCCTCGGCAGTAGAAAATGTTTCTAATCGTGATACACTACTTCATCATTCCAATGCTATATCTTACAAGGCAAAACTTGATTCCATTGATATTGCCGATGTCACAATAGAGTATACGGTTATTGAAAATACAAGAGCAAGAGTTGAGGCTGGAAAATTTATACTTGCCGGAATAGACGATTTAGACATAAGCCTAATTCAATGGTATGTTGGTGACAATATATTATGCGGGGTTGGTGCAGAGTTTATATATGAACCAACAAACACAGACCCATATAGGGTGATTGCAAAATATGCAACGAGTGACCAAGCATTAACAAAATTAGCAGAAATAAAAATAGAGCCACAAACAACTGGAACAAGTTTGCTTATCCTTTATGTTGCCGGCGGCATAGCAATAATATCTATTTTCTTTACAATTTCTATAATTATTACAAATAAACGCAGAGATGT
>JAGCEE010000168.1 GCA_017650795.1 Clostridia bacterium
AAATTCTATTACAATGACAATTTACGGTGTTGCTTCCTATACAAATGTTGGTGTAGGTAAGAATAGCTTGCTTTACTTGAACATACCTGCAGATAATGATTTCTATTCATTGTCTAGTTTCTCTACACAAAATGCTAGAGCATATGGTTTGACAAGTGATGAAGTAAATGGTATTCAATCAATGGTAAATGCTTGGGTAAGAAATTCTACAGCAATTCGTGAAGCTGATAGGGCTATTCCATTACCTTATTATGTTCAAGCATTGAATAACAATACCCGTGAAGAAACCATTCTTAGAAAAGGTATTATTCAAAATGCCTATGAAACACAATTAACAGAAAAGTCATTCTGGCTATATTTCATTCCAAGCATAATCAAGCAATATTACAAGAGTTCATTGATTGATTTCAATGATGAAGATTTGAATGGTGATTTATGGACTAACATTGACAACTTGGTTTACGATTTGTACACACAATTAAAGGCTACTTTCTGTGATAGTGTACTTGATGATAATAACAACATTGTAAACTTTAGTATGGATAATGAAATACCAGTAGTTCGTTTGAACATAACATATAAGTATGGTAATTAAGTATGATTAATGTTTCTTTAGAAAATGAAACAGATTGGATTGTTAAGGGAACGGTTACCTCCGATGTTAGTGAAATAAATCTTGAAGATGATGAATTTAGAATTGAATTAAAAGATTTATTGGAACACTACATCAAGAGAAAGAAGTCCGCTGAAATGGTAGAAGCCTATCAAAAGGATTCTACCCAGACTTTGAGTATTTCTAACAATGAAGTGAAATTAGTTCCCTTGAAATGCCCTATATGTAAGGGTACTGGTTTGACTGTTACCGACTATCCAATGGGTAGAAATAAGATTGTCAAATCTCTTGAAGAAGAATCCATTGACCATAGTATAGTTGAAAAAAAAGCTAGTGTATTCGTAAATCCGCTTATACAATTATCAGACTATTCCAATTTGCCTGATACTTATTTTCCTACTGATTTTCCTTGGGTTGACTATGGTCATCCAGAAATTGCTAATGACCCTTTGTTAAAGAGTATATTAACTTATACATCAAATTCTCCTGTATTATCACCAGCAATATACAAGATTGAAGGAACAAATGAATACTATTATTATGAATGGGATGCCATATTTTTAAATGATGTAGGTTATGATGTAAAAAAACGAAAAAAATATAACATTACTGTAAATCCACACGAAAACTTACCACCTGAAATTACTGACCCAATAGGTATTTCTATCTATTATGGAAAGTGTGGTGAAAGAATTTGGTATTTAAAATCTGACCCTACACACTATTACTACTATGTTAAGGAAAATGGTGTTTATGTTCGTAAAGAAAATTGTTACTATTGTCAAGATACCGATGGTTATTCAACAGGTAATGACCCTAATGCTTTTACAGTTTGTGGTGAAGAAAAAAAGAGAATTTTAACAGAAGAATTTTATTCCAATGTTTCAAAATACAACAATTCTGATATGAAGTCATTGATTGAAAATGGCTTCCAATTTTGGATTTCCGAAGATAAAAAAGAACTTAACTTTAGATTAACTATGAGGGGTAAAAGTTCCACAAATCCAAATGGTTATGAAGATAAATTAAAAACAGAATTATACAAGAATGATTTGTATGATAAAACTGATGACGATATTGAAGTCAAGGATGGACTTGATGAAAATGAAAAGGGTACACTTTATACAGGCCGAGTAGGATTCACACTTGCTATTTGTACTATAAGTTTGGATGCTACACATAGAATTTGTTTCAACATAACAATAGCCCCTACATTTAAGTCAAGTGATATATTCAGGGTTGGGATTGGTAATGAGGATGATAATAAGGATAATATATTACAAATTCCATCAAAGCCTTACAAAGTTTGTCCTGTTTGTAGTGGAACACATTATCAATTAAATTATTCTGCATATAATGGAAGCACAATATCATTTGTTCAAGAAAGTGCTTGTGATACTTGTAGTCATAGTAATTATAATTACTATATGGACAGATATGCTTATCCTTACTACAATGCTCAAAAGTTTAATGATATGATATACTTGAATAATCATAGTGCTACATATTCATCAACCTATGATACTTATTGGAAAAAGAATAAGTATGTAACATCTTCAACAAATGATTACGATGCTGCAAGAACTAATTTGTATGCTGCCTACACATCGGCAATAATTCCAAATTATCTTGTAAATGGTAGTACAGTTGATGTTCTATCACCTACACAAGCAGACCCACATTATTCAACCAAGGTTCGTAGCTTTGAATTTTGTTACGATGAAGGTGTAGTAAGTTCCTACTTGCTAGACACTGATAAATCAAGATTTTGTGAATTGCCCTGGGATGGTAATCCAATAACATTAAATGGATTCGTCTATGTTGAAGAAAATGGTGCTTGTATCTACGATGATTTGAATGTAAATCTTATTAGACAAGATATTGATGTAGGTGTAGTTGGTGAAACCATTGATGATATGGTAGGTAAGACTGTATTCTTTGGTACAGAGGTTTAATATGGTAGAAAAGGTAAACAATTACGATGAAAGAAATGCTACTGGTCAAGACTTTGTAGAAGATATTAACACCTACAATAAGAACAAATATCAAGTACGATTCAGTAATTTTCCTAACTTTACTGGCCATAAACTTAATATGAATGTTCTTAACTTGTATTGTGAAAGTATAACTAT
>JAGCEE010000169.1 GCA_017650795.1 Clostridia bacterium
ACCATACATTCCATAAGTTCTAATTGAAACATTATTTTTACAAACACCTATTGAAAAAGTAGGTGTTTTTGTTATATTGGGTAGAAACTATGACTCTACAAGAAATTGAAAAATACGCAAAATCTATTGGTTTATTTGGTGAATTTGGTGAACCATTCATCGGTTGTTTGTATATGTCTTTTGGTGAACCACACAAATCTACTGTATTGTATTATCCAGGTGAGAAAAGAAAGATTTATATTAGCAAAACCCTAATATGGCGAAAATCAAAAACTGGTCATATTTACTTTGAATCTAATGATTTTCCAACAGACGGAAGAAGTCATATGATGACTGATTATTACCAATCGTATATGCTTTCGGACAACAATGGAATAACCAAAGCCTTGAATAACCTTGGTATTGCCTATAAAAGATGTTTAATAGAAATTAAAAAGGCCGATATAAAAAAAGACTTTGAAGATGATAAATGATGTGGATATAAACAACATTATTACAATAGTTGTAGCAAAGTATGAAATTGAATTAGAATCAATTAAGGGTTGTAAAGAACTAGACGATGCTTTAAGTTCAAGGTGGAAGTTTGAAAAATTAGAAAATTTGTGTAGAAAATGGATTGAACAAGAAATTAAAATCAGTCAAATAAAATTTCTATTACAAATGCCTTACTTTGACGAAAGTCAAGAAAATGTACTTTTGGATTACAACATTGTTAGTAACTTGTTTGATAAGATAATAGCGAAGAAAATAAAAACGATTAAAGTAGATATTAAGTTAAAAAATTTGGAGTCTGATTTTGTATGAGATACATTTATGATTCTTTTGATAATGATGGTTTAGGTGGAAATGATATGTTATCACCAGTAATACCACCACTGCGTATGCGTAGGCAAGCTCTAGTTAGTGAACAATTTTATAGAAACCAAGGGAGATTTGCTGGTCCATTAGTAGATTATACCGACCTACAAAGAGGTATGCATTCTTTTTCTTATTCTAGCTATAACTCTTATGATAGAATGTCTCTTGATGTGATTTATTATACAGAATACGATAACAAAGTAACATTTACCTTTAATGTAGATAGCTTTGATTTCAACCAAAATAATACAATGGTTGGTGATATACCAGCTGACCTATTCACCAATGCTTATTTGTTTAGATTAGACTTGTATTCTATCAATCAAGTGCGTGATAATATATTTGCAGGTGATGGTAGAATGTTTCATTGTGAATTACCATCACCAATAAACATAAAATATGCCCCACAATCATACTTTCATACACACCACGAAATAAAAGATATTGTGTTTATGACTGACCTAATTATGGATGTCTTTTATGGTGATAACAAGTACAAGTTGGATAAAGACAAGATAAACAATGAAGAATATTTAAGAAAAGTAATGACAATTCAAAACAAACTAATAGAAATAGAAGAGGATTTCAAATGATTATAAATCAAAAGGTTACCGACGATATAAAATCATCTATTCAAGATGCCCTTGAAGAGGATTATGATAAAGAAAGAGTAACAAAGTGGAAAAAGGTAATAAAATACGCCGCTAGTAAGAAACGGAAACAAGGCTTACATATCTAAGTTTGTTGATAGTCTTTATGACAAATACGAAACAGACTTTCAAAATTGTATAGACAAAGCCCTTAGTCCATTCTACAGAAATGGTTTCAAAGTTAGTTTTGGTTCCACAAGGGGATTAGAACCATATTCTGTTTGTAATTTATTCTCAATTACATATACCATTGTAGCAAGCGAAAATGAAAAGACTAATACTGTAAAGATGTATGTCAGATGTATGTGTCAGGTAGATGATAATGGTAATGTAGGATATAACTTTCGCATTGAATACCCAAAGCGAATTTACCACAAGCGTTCATTCCGTTGGGCAGATGGTCAACCAATGAACAAGAAATTGTTCATAAATCGTGGATTTAGTGGTTACTGTGATGTTTATACTTTTAATGAAAATTTGGATAAATGGGAAACTACCCGTGGTGATGAAATTCTTAAATACATCAAGAAAAGTGTAGTCAAGACTGAACAAACCAATGAACTTAACTTGAAGAATCTTTCAATTTCTAACAACATTTATTCAATCCAAAAGGATTCAGTCATTTCAATGGTTGAAGAAATAAATGAAAAAATGCCGGCAAACTTGAAACTTAAACTTATTGATGATTCTATTTAAGATGTACACGTTACCTTGAAATATCAAATCATTGGTACGAATAACCCAAAGCAAAATCACGCATATTTCTATGTTGAAAAGTGCGGTGATGATATAATTGAAGATGATAAAAACCCTATACCATTGTATTCTTACGAATATAATAATTATAGTGGATA
>JAGCEE010000170.1 GCA_017650795.1 Clostridia bacterium
AGAAAAATGTAAATATACATTGTTATATCAAATTGTTAATAGCCCAGAATGTGAATATTCCACAGATAATGAAAATTATTTTATGGCTCGTTCTGACAAAAAACATGCAATTTGGATTTGGTCAAAAGACGACTTAAATAAAAATGCGTTTAATGAACTAAAAAAAGCTATAGAAAAGTTTTTGGTTGATGGTGAGGCTGTAATGTTTACTTGTAGTCAAGAGCTTTATAATGCGTTAAAAAAAGATGGTTTTAAATATTTATCTAATGATTATTTTGAGATGGGAACATATTGTTGTGAGCAAACAAAAAAGCCAGTAAGTGTTGGTGGAAAATTTAGGTTAGCACAAAACGAGGAAGTAGAATTGTTGGCTAAATATCATAAAGACGAAATGGCGGAGATAGAAAAAATACAAATAACAATGGAGCAGTCGCAAAAAGATATAGAAGATTTATTGCTTAGTCAAAACAAAAAACTTTATGTTTGGGAGAACGATAACAAAAAAATAGTTTGTATGGCAGCATTAAACATAAATGAATCATTTGCTAGAATAAACTATGTTTATACACCAAAAGAAGAAAGATGTAAAAGCTATGCAAAAAATTTAATTTACAGTTTAACTCAAATTGCATTAGATGATAATAAACTTCCAATTTTGTATACAGATTACAACTATCCTGCATCAAATAAGGCATATATGTCTGTTGGATATGAATCATGTGGAATTTTAATAAACTTTTCTTGTAAAAAAAGCATATAGTACAAAAATAATATAATAATATTCTTGATTTTTTTAATGCTTTATGATATAATTACCCAGTCATTGGACAAATTAACACTCGTTTGCAAATTACAGTGTTGTTGCCTTGGGTGATTTTTTTTGGGCAAAAACCAAAAAATATTTACTTTTAACATACTTTTATGTGTGTTGATATGCCAAAAATGTGGTCGATAACTTTTTGGTGTGTGGCTGTGTGCCGAAGTCAAGGTTGCTCTGTGAGTTTTAAAGCATCGGGGAAGACTAAAAACAAGGAGGAAAAATATTTTATGTCAGTTATTTCAATGAAACAACTTCTAGAGGCAGGTGTTCATTTTGGTCACCAAACAAGAAAATGGAATCCAAAAATGGCAAAATACATCTTTACTGCAAGAAATGATATTCATATCATCAATCTAGAAGAAACATCAGTACTTGTAGATAAAGCATACTCTTTTGTTAGAGATAGCGTATCTGCTGGTAAAACAGTTCTATTTGTTGGAACTAAAAAACAAGCCCAAGATGCCGTTAAGGAAGAGGCAGAAAGATGCGGTATGTACTATGTAAACAACCGTTGGCTTGGTGGATGTCTTACAAACTTTAAGACAATCAGAAAAAGAATAGAAAGACTCAACAAACTTACTCAAATGGAAAAGGTTGGCGAGTTTGATTTACTTCCAAAAAAAGAAGTTGCAATCTTAAAACACGAAATGGAAAAACTAGAAGCAAACCTTGGTGGTATTAAAGAAATGAGAGAACTTCCAGGCGTAATCTTCTTAGTAGACTCAGTAAAAGAGCACATTTGTGTAAGAGAAGCAAGATCACTTAGAATACCTATGGTTGGACTTATTGATACCAACTGCGATCCAGATGGAATAGATTATGTTATTCCAGGAAACGATGATGCAATTAGATCTGTTAAACTTGTTGCAAGTGCAATAGCCGATGCAGTAATCGAGGCAAGAGAGGGTGTTCAAATAAATAAAGAAACAAACGAAGAAGAAGAGGCAATCGACCTTAAAGCTGTTTTGGCTGAAGTTAAACCAACAGCAAAAGATTCAGAGGACAAAGGTGATAAAAAAGTAAAAAAAGCACCTAAAAAGGTAAAAAAAGAAACCGAAGAAGTAAAAGCCGAAGAAGAACCAGCTGTTAAAGAAGAAGAACCAGCAAAAGAGGAAGCAAAAGCCGAAGAACCTGCAGAAGAAAAGAAACCTGCAAGAAAGCCAAGAGCTAAAAAGGCAGAAGTTGCAGAAGAGCCAAAAGCTGAAGAGCCAAAAGCAGAATAGTAATTAAAATATATAAAGGAGAAAAAATATGTTTACATCACAAGATGTTGCAAGATTAAGACAAGCAACTGGCGTCGGCATGATGGATTGCAAAAAAGCATTAACTGAAACTGACGGCGATTTTGATAAGGCTGTTGTATATTTAAGAGAAAAAGGAATGGCTGCTGCCGCAAAAAAAGCCGATAGAATTGCTGCCGAGGGCGCAGTTATGTCTTATATTCACGGCGGTGGTAAAATTGGTGCTTTGGTTGAAATTAACTGCGAAACAGACTTTGTTGCTCGTGCAGATAAATTCCAAACACTTTGCAAAGATATTGCAATGCAGATTGCAGCTTCTAATCCAAAATATGTAAGAAGAGAAGAAGTTCCAGAAGATGTTTTAAAGCAAGAAAGAGAAATTGCTTTAAACCAAGCAATTAACGAAGGCAAAAAACCAGAGTTTGCAGATAAAATTGTTAATGGAAGAATTGAGAAATTCTATAAAGAAGTTTGCTTAATGGAGCAAGAATATATTAAAGACCCTTCAAAAGATGTCACACAAGTTATAAATGAGGCAATCTTAGAGATTGGAGAAAAAATCACAATTCGTAGATTTGTTAGATACGAAATGGGCGAGGGCCTAGAAAAGCGTCAAGACAACTTGGCAGAAGAAGTTGCAAAAATGATGAATAAATAATACACCACTTTTGCTTAAAGCATTTATATAATAAAAACTTATCACTTGCTAGTGATAAGTTTTTTTGTTTACTCATAATTATAAAAAAAAAGCACATTTTACTGAGCTTTTTTAAATATTGCCTATTTGCAGTTATTATAACCTCTTTTTTTATCGTCTTTATCAACATTAGACCATAAATAAGTTTTGTATTTGCCATGCCAATGTTGGTCTTTCAATGAGTTTTGACGTTTTTCAAGATTAATCTGATAATCTATAAAACTATTTACAAAATCTTTATCTATTTTTAAATCTTTAAAAAAATCTGTTGATTCTGTATCATACAATTGGCATATATCTATTGCTATATTTGTATATTTATAAATATCAAGAAGTTTAATGCTTCTTTTACTATTTTCTTTTAATTTTAGTTTGTAATATTTTTTTTCTAAAGCATAGTTAAGCTTAACTAATTTATCTAAATTTATGTTTCGTTCAATAACAAAATCTCTAGTACTGTTAATTTCGGTTGTTAAAATGTTAACTGCATCCTTTCGGTTTTTAAATGCAACATCTCGTTTATAATACATAACGTTCATAATTTATCTCCCTATTGTGCATATATTATAACAAATGATATGTTTTTTGTCAATATATAATAAATATAAGGCGTGTGTGGTAAAAAGTAAATTTGTTTTAATAGGTTTTTTCAATAAAAACTATAA
>JAGCEE010000171.1 GCA_017650795.1 Clostridia bacterium
ATATTATCGTTACAACGGATATTACCCTTTACAGTACAAAATTTCCATTGTGGAATGTTATCTTTATTTGGGCAAGTAATAGGTTCTTTAATACATTTAATTACATTGTTCATAACACCCTCGGTTAATTCCAAGGGCACCATTTTATTATCAAATTGACTTTTTATGTTTTGTATTTGCATTTGTTTCTATTTATTTCGCACCCTGCAATTTGTTCATAAATTCGTCAGCAGGTGGATTTTCTTTTAATTTAATTGTGGTATCAACCGCTTCATCTACTTCTGCGATTAATTTGTCTAAAACATCTTTGTTTTGTGGAATACCAACTGCGTGTTCCAATCCACCACCACGACCGAGTGTCTTAACAACTTCTGTTAAATCAATACCGCTATCTTCCGCACTTCTTACAGAAAGATAACCCGCACGATAAACGATACACCATTTATATCCTTCGGCATAAAGTGATTCTACAATTTCGTGTAAGAACTTTTCGGAATAACAGAACACACCACCATTACGAAGTTCACTAATTTCAAGATTAGCAAAATAGTCTTTGTATTCTTTCATTCTACGAACTAGGAATGCTTTTTCGGATTTGTTAAGTTCAATTTCACCCAAATAGAAACGATTAACAAACCAGTTAAATCCCATATCCCAATAGAGAGAATTGAAATGTTTAGAACGAGGGTCTTTGTTAATGTAAAGGTCAATGTCATTAACAATATCCACTAATTCTTTCAAATGGTTCAAAACATCATCGTGGTTCAAATACTCATAAACTAATTTCGCACCACAATAACCTGGGCAAATGTAAACAAAATCTTTTGGATTATTATACTTCTTTACTGTTTCGTGATGGTCTAAAACAAGAACTGGCTTACCAAATGCTTTAATTTCATTGAGATTTTGTGGGCAATAGTCTGTAAACAATACTGCGTCAAATTCATCTTTGAACTTAATCATTTTTTGAAGAATGGTATTTTCTTGTAAATGAGAAATTGGTTCAGTAATTACTTTGTTGTAATAATTACGAACAACGATGTTTGATACAGCACCATCCATATCGGAATGAGTGAAATTTAAAATGCGAAGTTTAGTATTGTGAAAATAATTCATTTGTTAGTATTCCTTATCTTTTTCTTTATAATATACAAAAAGCGACCACTGTTGTCAATGGTCGCTTACTATATTATGTGTAATTCTAAACTTGTGTTAGATTACATATTTGAAAGTTTAGAGAAGAAATCGTCACTGTCTGTGACTTCGTCCTCTACACTATCTGTATTTGGGGTAAATGATGCATCGTCAGGAATTGAAGATGTTGTGGCTGCCGTTGTTGGAGCTGCTGCTACGGCTACGCCAGCACCGAAGGTCAAACCTTCGTCAGCACCAAGTGGAGAACCATTCTTCTTCAAATATGATTCCAAAATGCCGTTGTAATCACGAACATCAGTTTCCTTGTGTTCGCAATCAGCAAGTGTGTACAAATTAGATTCAATGACATCAATTTCTTCATCTGTCAATGGAACAAACTTCTTGGTTGTTCTATCCCACTTGTTAATGGGCTTTTGAGCACCGAAGCAAGAGCCGTCATTCTTAACAAACTTACCGGCTTGTACTCCCTTGAAGATAAAGTTAGCACCATTCTTCCAATCAAAGGGGTTAAATCCCTTGATAATGCCTTCTTCAGGGTCTTCGTGGTCAGTCATGGCCTTGGAAATTAGACCCATTA
>JAGCEE010000172.1 GCA_017650795.1 Clostridia bacterium
ATGATTATAATAGTACTTCATATAAAAATACTCCTTTTTCATAAAGTTATCATATTTTATCTAATACTTCAATAAATAATAAATAATTATAATAATAATTTAAAAATAATTATCATATTTTAACATAAGGATATTGTTTATGGCTTTTATATTACATAAAAAGACGATACTCATGTTTTTGGCGTTTTTTTTAATTTTTGCGATTATTACTTCTTGTGCTAAAATTATTTTAGCAGGTTCACCAAAAGCAAAATACACCATTGTGATTGATGCTGGACATGGTGGTATTGATGGTGGCAGTGTTGGAAAAAATGGAAGCATTGAGGCCGAACTTAATTTGGAATATGCAAAAACATTAAAAACAATGATGAGTGACTTTGGATTTAATGTTGTTATGACAAGAGAAAATGAAAATGGACTTTATAGCCCACTTGCAAAAAACAAGAAAAAAGATGATATGAAAAAACGAAAAGAAATTATAGAAAAATCTAATGCAGATTTTGTTATTTCTATTCACATGAATAGTTATACCTCTTACTCTCATGGTGCGCAGGTATTTTATGGCGCTGGCGATGAAACATCTAAAGCCCTTGCACAAAAAATTCAGGACTATTTTATAAAAAATCTTGTTAGTGCAAGGCAGGAAATTAAAGTTGGCGATTACTACATTTTAAACGCTATTAAAGCACCAAGTGTGCTGGTTGAATGTGGCTTTTTGTCTAACCCAGCCGAAGAAAAACTGCTTGCAAGTGACGAATATAAAAAAGAAGTATGCTACAACATACTTCTTGGTGTTTTAAGTTTTTTTAGTTAAATATTATTTATTATTAAATTTTTTCTTTTTGTTTGTTATTGCAAATGTTGCAACAATGCCGGCTAACACTCCACTTATTACAAAGCCAAGTGTTAAGTTGGTTACTATTCCCGTGCCTGGTGTTGGTGATGGCGCTGGCGAATCTCCTTGTAGCGCACTTAACACTGCAAATGAACTTGAATTTGCTGGCATTGTTGATGTTACAGCAATTATCCCCTATCACCAAATTGCCTGATGCATCACAGTAAAAACTGCCCGAGCTAATACTATAAATTTCCTTGAGCCTGCTCCAAGATGACAAAATATCACCACCGTCATCCTCACCCATTATTACAAAATTCCCATAATCATCATACAAGCCTGGCGCTTTTTGAGTCCAGTTTATTGTTGTTGCATAAACATCTTTTGATTGTGGGAGTGTTAAAAAAACACCAAGCAAAAGTGTTAAGCAAAAAACTAGGCATATTGATATTATTGGCAATTTGTTTAATATCTTTTTCATTGTTTTCCCCTTTTAGTTGACAGGTGCATTTATATTTTACTAAACTAAACATAAGTGGAGGAAAATATGTTTAATGTTACATTAAGTGATTTGGGTAGTGTGGATGAGTCGGAATACAGCAGGGTTATTATGGCTGCCAGATACAACGGAAAATGGATTTTTTGCAAACACAAAGAACGGGATACTTGGGAACTTCCTGGTGGGCACATAGAAGCCGGAGAAGATTGGCTGACTGCAGCAAAAAGGGAATTGTATGAAGAAACTGGAGCAACAGACGCTGATTTTGAGCAAATATGCGTATACAAAATATCAAAACCTGGGTTAATGTGCTTTGCAGAGGTTAAAAAGTTAGACAAAATTCCTAATTTTGAAATAGAAAAAATTGAGTTTTTTGATGATATTCCAGATAACTTAACTTATCCAGACACTCATAGGTTATTATTTGATAAAACAAAAAAAGTAAAAAATCTTTAATAAACACCAGTAAACTTTGGTGGTTTTATTGCACAAAAAAGGCGCTTGCAATTGCTTGCAAACGCCTTTATTATAAACAGCCACTGTGTTTGTAAATATTATTTGTTAATTCGTACCAAATAGTTTCTCGTGTTTTTCATTTTTAAATTATCCACCATTATTCACTATTCACTATTACAAGGAAGGGATAGCCAAGCGACAATCCTTGATTGGCATTTGGATAAACCTGACGAAGCCTAAAATCATTTAATGGAGAGTTTGCCTTGCAAACTGGCAAAGACTACTTTGCCAAATGCGTATTAGCATTCTCCATTAAATGTTATTCATTATTCATTCTTTAAGTACTTATCAATTGCTTCTGCTGCCATTTTGCCTGCACCCATTGCAGAAATAACAGTGGCAGCTCCCGTGACAGCGTCTCCACCAGCATAAATTCCATCTATTGAGGTTTTGCCAGTGTTTTCATCAACAATAATTCCGCCATGAGAATTTGTTTCTAAACCACTCATGGTTTGCTTTATTATTGGGTTTGGAGAGGTTCCTATTGCCATTATTACTGTATCCACATCAATATCAAATTCGCTGTTTGCAATTTCTATAGGTTTACGCCTGCCCCTTTCATCTGGATCGCCGAGTTCCATTTTTATACATCTAATTGCTTTTACAAAGCCATTTTTAATATCTTTTGCATCATGTTCATTTTTATAGCCAATTATTTTAATTGGATTTGTTAAAAACTTAAACTCTATTCCCTCTTCTTTTGCATGCTCAACTTCTTCTGCCCTTGCAGGAAGTTCGTTTTGGCTTCGTCTATATATTATATAAACCTTGTTTGCTCCAAGCCTTAGTGCCGTTCTGGCGGCATCCATAGCGACATTACCACCACCAACAACGGCAACCACTCCACCTTTCATTATAGGAGTTGTTGGCTTGTCTATATATGATTTCATTAAATTGCTTCGTGTTAAATACTCGTTTGCAGAGTATACGCCATTAAGGTTTTCGCCCTCAATCCCCATAAATCTTGGAAGCCCTGCACCTGTTCCAAGAAAGATTGCTTTATAGCCATCTTTAAATAATTCATCACAAGTTATGGTTCTTCCTATAACAATATTTGTTTTTATTTCTACGCCCAAATTTTTTAATACATCAATTTCTTGTTTTAGTATTCTTTTTGGCAACCTAAATTCTGGAATTCCATAAGCAAGCACGCCACCCGCCTCATGAAGCGCCTCAAAAACTATGACGCTATATCCACGCCTTGCGAGTTCACCGGCACAAGAAAGACCAGACGGACCAGAGCCAACCACAGCAACTTTTATTCCGTTCTTATTTATGCCCAGCTTTTCGGTTTTTATATGGTCGTTGTGCCAATCGGCAACAAAACGCTCCAATCTTCCTATTCCAACAGGCTCGCCCTTTATTCCACGCACACAGTTTTTTTCGCACTGAGTTTCTTGTGGGCAAACTCTACCACAAACGGCAGGAAGCGAAGAAGATGTTGCAATTATTTGGTATGCACCCTCAAAATCGCACTCTCTTACTTTAGCAATAAATTCTGGAATTCTTATTCTTACAGGGCAACCACCAACGCATGGCATATGTTTGCAGTTTAAACATCTTTTTGCCTCGTCAAGAGCCAATTCTTTATTATAGCCCAATGCAACCTCATCAAAATTATGTGCTCTAATTAAAGCATCTTGCACTGGCATTTTGTTTTTATCATTCTTTAAATTTGGAAGCTCTGGCATTTTACCTTGCCTCCTTTTTAAAAAGATTACAAGTTTCTTCGTGAGCTTTTCCTTCAAACTCGGCATAAATTTTATTTCTTTGTATCATCTCGTCAAAATCAACCTCGTAGCCATCAAAGTCTGGTCCATCAACACATGCAAATTTCATTTGTCCATCAACGCTTAACCTACAACATCCACACATGCCCGTCCCATCAATCATAATCGGGTTCATTGAAACAATACAAGGTACATTATATTTTTTTGCAGTTAAAACAACATACTTCATCATAACAAGTGGTCCTATTGCAAATATTTTATCTATTTTATTGCCAGCATTTAAAATTCTTTCAAGAGGGACACAAACATTGCCCTTTTCGCCATATGTTCCGTCGTCTGTTGTTATAATTAAATTATTTGAATTTTCTTTAAAATCTTCTTCCAAAATTACTAAATCTTTGCTTCTAAAACCAATAATGCTTTGAGTGTTTATGCCTGTTTGTTTAAGTTTTTTTGCAAGTGGCAATGCTATGGCACAGCCAACGCCACCACCAACAACAACGGCATTTTTTATATTAGAAATATCGGTCATTTTTCCAAGAGGTCCAACAAAATCTTGCAAACAATCTCCAACCTCTTTATGTTTTAACAACTCGGTAGTGCCACCAACAACCTGAAATATTATTTTAACTAATCCTTTTTCTCTATCATATCCGGCAATAGTAAGAGGTATACGCTCGCCGTCACTATTTACTCTTAAAATAATAAACTGCCCAGCCTCTGCCTTTTTTGCCACAAGTGGTGCTAAAACTTCCATTTGTATTACCGTTGGATTTAATATCTTTTTGCTAACAATTTTAAACATATTGCTTCCTTTATTTGATTTTTTATTGTTTATTGTTTAATGATTATTTATTATTTAGTATTTAACACACTTTAAACAAAGCCCTCTGGCTGGCATTGTTTTTCCGGCATTTTGCCTATTTTGGCTTTTAATTATATCTAATATTTCTTCTGCCCTTATTTTTCCTCTGCCAACATCAACAAGCGTGCCAACCATAATTCTTACCATGTTATATAAAAAACCACTTCCACAAACTTCAAACTTTATTTTGCCACCAATTTTGATTACACTAAAACTATATATCTCTCTTTCAAAATCTGTGACTGTGGTATTTGCCGAACAAAACGCCTTAAAGTTATGCTTGCCAACCAAAAATGATGCACCTTTTTGCATGGCTTTTATATCTAAGTCATATTTAATATACTCGCAGGTTTGATAATCAAACGGACTTTCTATTTGGCTTATGCATAAGTTATATATATATGTTTTGCTGTGTGCAGAATATCTTGCATGAAAATCATTTGGCACAGTTTTTGCCGACATAATTCTTATATCATTTGGAAGATAACAATTTATTGCTAGTGGCAATTTATTTACTTTTTCAAAAAATAAAAGTGTATTAAATGTTTGCCCAACCGCATGGACACCAGCATCTGTTCTGCCACTTCCAAAAATCTCAACCTTTTGCCCTATTGCATTAAAAATTGCATCTTCTATTATTTCTTGAACTCCCACAGAATTGCCTTGTCGTTGCCAACCAGAATAATTGGCACCATTGTATGCTACCGTGAAAAGTATGTTTTTTATTTTTTCTTTGCCCAAATCTTTTTACCCTCTATGTGTTTGTTTATTTTTTTAAATATATCATCATCCGTAAAGTACTTTTTGTCGGCAATAATAAAATAATCGGCAACATCAGTTATATCTTTTTTTTCAAACTTTTTTACTGCATCTGCCACTCTTTCGTCTTTTAAATTCTCTTTTTTTACAGAACCCTCATCGCTATATAGCCTTGCCATTAAATCGCATTCTAATTTATCACACTTTTTTGCAAAAATTGCCTCGGGGGTTGATTGTTCGTCAAACTCTTTTATTAGTTTAAAATAAGCATCTTTTGCAACTAGATTTTCAAATATTTTTAAAACAGCCTTTTGGCCCTGTTCTTTTAATTTGAGTTTTTGAGGGTCATCATGAATTGTTATATCTCCAATTATAATTTCCTCGGTTTCATGTAATGCAAGCATGGTTAAAACTTCGCTTATATTTATTTCGGGAAGAGTTTCAGACCAAATTGCAAGCGCAAGCATGCATGTTCCAAAAATATGCTCTGCCACACTTTCTAATCTTTCTCGCTTTACGCCCCATAACTTCCAGCCACTTCTTACTGTGTCTTTTAGCTTTGTTGTGAGTTTATAAAAATCTAAAATTGTTTTAATTTTTTCATCATCATTTTTTAGTTTTATTGCCATATTTTTCCCTTTTTAATATTTTATATAAAACTACATATAAAAGTCAAATTATAAACAATTATACAATATTAAAAAAAATGTTGACATGATAATATTTTAATGATAAAATAGCGAAGTCAAATTTTATGGGGGTATAGCTCAGCTGGCTAGAGCGCCTGCCTTGCAAGCAGGAGGTCATCGGTTCGATCCCGTTTACCTCCACCAGAAAAAATTGTTGTCCTTTGTGGCAACTTTTTTTAAAAGTTTGCCTTTATCGGACACAATTTTTTCTTACCGACCATACGCGAAAGTCGCTTCGCTTTGTTTCGGTCGGTACTCTCGTGCGAAGTAAAAACTACGAAGAATAATTAGGTAAAAAATATTATGTTGTTGTCCTTTTGGGCAACTTTTTTTTAAAAGTTTGCCGCTTAAAGACTATTGAATATATAAATTTCAAAGAAAAATACAAGAAATAAAAAAATTTAAAACCCCATATTGACTTTTCTTAAAAAAAATAATATA
>JAGCEE010000173.1 GCA_017650795.1 Clostridia bacterium
TAAGTGATTTTAGAGACGTCTCAACCACTAGAGGCGGTGGTGTATATTTTGATTATACCGGTAGCACTAAAACTAATCACAAAGGTAAAGAAAGTTATGCCGACATTTTGAATGATAATTTTAGAATATATGGAAATACTTTGTATGGTGGTGTTCCAGTTACATACAAATGGACTAAGGTAATTGATGATGGCGAACTTAATAATAAGCCAATGTTCGTTACACTTGAAAACTATGATAACTTCTTGGGTTATTACAAAAGCACAGTTGAATCAAACCCATTCATTACAGAGTATCTAAATCGTGGTGGTTTCTATTTTATTCGTTCTAAAGACGAACTTGAATGGTTCGCAGAACGCAGTAATACTAATAACACTATCATTGGTGTTTTGGGTGATAACATTGAAGGTGTAATTAACAAACCTATTGGTGCTAATGAAGATAAACCTTTCAATGGTATATTAGATGGTAACTACTTTACATTTGACATTTCCGTTAAAGCACAAAGTACTGATAATGGTGTTGTCGGTGTTCTAGGTCCATTCGGTGTAGTTAGAAACTTTGTATTGGTAAACACACACAATGTAAATTCTATTGATTGTGAAATCCCAATTACTTTATCCCACATTAAGAATGATGGCCGCGACATTAACTGTGGTTTGTTGGTTGGTAGAAACTATGGTTTTATCCATAACATTGACGCAAAGAATTTAAATACATTCAACATTTATGGTTGCGTTCCAAGTGTTTATTCTGTAACTAACAAATCAGATGATTATAAGTGGAATGAAACTGAAAAAATTGTAAGAAAGAAGTTTGACGAAAAGAATGAAAACTTTATGTATCTAAACTCATATTGTATCAACTCACCAGGTAACATTTGTCCTTATGTTGGTTATTTCAACGAAGGTAAATTTGCTGATGACGCCGTTGCTTTGGCTACTGATACAATGCAGTTAAGATTTAGTGCTAATTATGCTACTAATTATTCTGCTTATTTCGCTAACTGGAAACCAACAGATGTAGAAACAAGTATAGACCATAACATTACGGCTTCTATTGCTGGCGTTCAGTATTTTCCATTAGGAAACTTTGATGCTCTAACAGAAGATTCACAAAGTGTTATTAAACATACAGGTCCACTTACTACAATTACATCATTTATTAAGAATCCACTTTATTATGGTGTAGATAATTTTGGTTTCTATACTGTTCGTGGTCTTGGTAATTCAGCAAATTCAGCAACTTGGACAGAAAACTATAACAGTAACTTGTTACAGAAAACTTGGGGAACCGCTTATTCAACTAATACTGCTTTATCACCAAGTTATGAATTTACACGTTGCTCAATGAGATTACACCCACAAGCAAGAGCAGCATATAATGTTGGTATTATCATTGGTGCTAACTATGGTACTGCTTCTAACATACAAGTTAGTGCTATTGTAAAGAACACCAGTAACTTCGTTGGTTTTATTGGTGGTTTAGCTGGTAAACAGGCTAATGGTGAAGTCAATAATGTTACTGTTTATATGGATAATGAACTTTTATATGATTTTGGTAACAAACCTGAATATGGTGATGTAGTTTATTATAAACAAACTCCATTCTTCCCAGAACCAGTAAAAACATATCTACAAAGTCAAATCCCTTATCCAGGAATAGCAGATTCTTATGTAAGTTCTTTCTGTAAGCCTTGGTATGACGATACTAGAGATGACGCTGCTAGTTTACCAAAGACAGTAAACACTGCCACAACAGTTACAGACGATGTTATCGCATATAAGTTAAGACCTATCTTTGTTGTGGGTGGTTTGTTTGGTAGATATATTCCAACTTACGGAACTGATATTAACTACAAACCAATGAAGTGTTTCGTTAATAATTCTACTGTATTGTATAAGGACAATTACTATGCTACAGTAGA
>JAGCEE010000174.1 GCA_017650795.1 Clostridia bacterium
CTTAGAAAGATTCGTGAAAGAATTAGAGATTTAGAAAAGGACTTTGAATAATGATAAGTGAAACAGAATTTTTTAAAGCACTTGAAAAGTATGATTTTGTAGCTTTTCGTGGTGATGGCTCTATTGGCTTTTATCCGTATGAAACACATCATTATTTTTGTAAGATTGGAAGTTTCTCTTACAGTAAGAATTGGTGTTTGAAAATTCGTGTATTTGATTCAATTAAGTTTAAACATGACAGAATGGTTGGATGTTCAGACAAAGCAACTCTTTGTGAAGATATAGAAGAGTTAGAAAAAAGTTTACAAAACATATCTGGACAAAAAAAGAAACTTTTAGTATATTTAAAAATTAGAAACATAAACAAAGATTTCAAATAGGAGAATAACTATGGCACAACAACTTTCATTACAGCAAATTGATGCTCTTTGCGACCTTATCAAGCAGGCTTGGGAAGCAAAAGACCCAAACAGAAACAAAACTTACACTATGACCGAATCCGAAGTCAAGAACTTGGTTGAGGAAAGATTGTCTAAACTTAATCTTAGCCTAAGCACATTTAAGTTTGAAAATGCTTGGAATAATGTTGATACTTATCAGGCTGTCAAACTTGAAGAAATTCCAAAGTGTAAGAAACAATTTTGTTACATTCGTGATGTTTTCCACGGTGAAAACATCCTTGGTATTTCACTTGACCCAAAAAAACCTTGTATGATTGCAGCAAAGTTGGATGATGTTGAATCCGAATTTCTAAAGGAAGGCAACATTCAGGCTTCATCTACTTATATCAAGATTCCATTGGCATTTCACCTAATTAGTGAAAGAGTCCTTAGTGGTTGGGAAGACACTTGCTGTTCTGTTCCTTTTATCGTTTGTTCCACACCTGAAGAAATTAATGCTTGGTTTGATAAGTTTGAAACTTATTATCCTCGCTTGGTTAAGCAGGGTGAAAGATGTGCAGAAGTCCTTAACTTTATCAAGACAAATGGTAAGCCATTCAAGGCTACAATGAAACAGTATGCCAAGAGAGATAAGGAATGGAAGGAAGCCCGCAAGAGCTATGAAGAAATGATTCTAAAGCAAATCAAGCGAATTACTAAACTTGATGAACTTGAGGATGATTTCAATGAGTAGCTTTGCCCCGCATTTCACCGCAGGGGCTATTGTAGGGGCTGTTGGGGCAGGGGTATCACTAGGTATGGTGAATGATTCTAATGCCCTGACGGTGTCTTTACCATTGATTTGTGGGGTAATGGGTGCATTAACACCTGATATGGATATTAAATCCAAATCTTCAATGATTATGTACCTTATTTTCCTTTCAATTTCTTGTTACTTTTTCTTTACAGAAAGGGTGGATTTAGCCTTTCTAACCTTGGTGTATTCAATTCTACCTCAGTTCTTTGGGCATAGGGGTTTTATCCATTCATTTGTATTTGGTGTTATATCGGCCATTGGTCTATATTTTGCCTTGACTGTATTGTTAAATGTAATAGCTCTACCTGCTATGATAGCTTCCATCACTTATTTTGTTGGGTTCTTATCGCATAAGGCACTAGATGTTTAACTTTCATACATTTGAATTAAAAGATATAATTGCTTTATTACAAAAATATAACCTGGAAATACAAAAGCCAGGTTATACCTTGTATGGAAAATACAAGGGTATTACTTTATTTGAAGGCACTGTTAGTGGTAAGGCAGATGATAAAATCTTAAATATTCAAATGGCTTATGACTTAACAACTTTCAATGATGAAATAACATATACGGGTAATTATTACCCAATAACTTTAGAAACTATTGAATTAAAATTAAAAGATTTGGTTGAAGGGTATAAACTATTGGAAGTTACCTTGAAGAAAAGAGAAATTGAAAAGGATTTCAAATGACTGAAGATGTAAATGTTTCCAAAATAATTGATATAGCTAATAAGTATAATTTGAAAGTTGAAGATTATCAATTCAGTCCTAAATTTGACGTGAAAATGTCTTGCGGTTTGCTTGTAGCTAGAATTAAATATACAACATTTAATGACTTGGTTGAAAATATTGAAATGCCACAAGGATATACAAGCTGGCCAGGTGATGGTGGACATAGATATATTCTTTGTAAAGGTTGGATGACAGCACAAGGTTTGTTTTCATTTGAAAGAAAAATACAATTTCTATTGGAAGACTATAAAAAATGTACAGTTGAATGCCGTAAATTAGATTTGGAGAATGATTTCAAATGAAAGAAAATGTAACTATTTCGCAATTAGAAGATGTGGCAAATAAGTATAGTTTACAAATTCACCACTGGGGCTGGACTACAAGATTTGATTTAAAAATTCATAATGGTGGTTTACTTTTAGCAAGAGTTGATTATATTGGTGATTTAATAACGAATATTACTATGCCAGTAAAGTATGAATTATATTTTTCTAATGAATTTAAATGTAAAAATATATGTACTGATGGATGGATTGATGTAATATCATTAAATACATTTGAAAAACATACGAAAAAACTAATAGAATCCTTTAAGAAATGCTTGGTTGAACAAAGAAAAGACTTTTTGGAGAAAGATTTTGACTAGAGAAGAATTTCACAACATTGTTAAGGAATATAGTCAGATAAAACTATATGAAAATACCGAAAAAGATAGAGAATTTATGAGCATTGATGATGATTCATTAGGTTGGTATGATGATAAAATTAAGGCAGTTCGTATAATAACTCGTTTTATAATTGTTGATGATAATTACGGCCATCTTTTTATTACTACACCTACTGTCCCTGGTATTAATATGCGAAAAGTTGAAAACTTTTCAAACAAATTAAAAGAATTATTCAAACAAAAGAAACAGCTAGAAATAGAATTAAAACTTATAGAACTAGAAGAGGATTTCCCAAATGACTGAACAAGAATTTAGAGAATCGTGTGTTAAGTTTGATATTAAAGTTTTACCTGGTGGATTTCAAGATATGGGTGATTACTTGTTATGTCAATGGCACGATATAACTTTTGGTCATTATAACAAGAATAGTTGGCTGGCAAGAATTACAAACAACTTTGTTAAGAACAAATTCTATATAATGGGCAAAAGGTATAACTTGGTAAATGCTGACCTTGAACATACTACAAATTTCTTACATAATGACAAAATGGAAGAAAGATTTGCATATTTAATCAAAACATACAAACAAGAAATTATTAATGATAGGTTAAAAAGTTTAGAAAATGACTTTGGACAGATTTAAACAAGTGTGTGAAGATTATGGGCTTGATGTAGAAATAAATCAATTCTGTAAAGATGAAAAGGGTGAATACACATTTGCCCGTGCTTTCTTTAAGAAAGAGGATGTGGCTTTCTATGATAAAAGAAAAATATTTTGTTTTAAACACCCAACCATATATCGTTATCTACCTAAAAATATGATAATTGATAAGGGCAAAGCTACAGAGATATATTCAACATCTGAACTAGAAGAGAACATAGTTCAAAGTATTGGTAGATTGAAAAAACTTTTAATTAAAATTAAAAAGTTTGAAATTGAGAAAGAATTTGAATAAAAACACTGTCCTAAAAAGAACAGTGTTTAATTTTAATCTAATTGCTTATCTAATATTTTCAAGACCTCGTTCAAAGTTCCGCACATCTTGATATATTGGCTTATTAGTTGCTTCATCTATCAATGTAAGCTCAAATTCCTGAGGATTGCTTCTATCTATTTCTACCGCAATTTCATCGTAATCAAAATAGATTCCTTCCTTATTAACTTTAACTTCAACACCATAGTTTTCTTTTACCAATCTTGCCAAGTTGTCAAGAGAATATTCTTTCTCATCTACAACTGTGAATCCGGCTAATTCTAATTTGCTTATGGCTTCATTTATGTTCATTTTACTACCTCATTATGTTTATTATTTGAAATTCTTTAATAGCCCAATTTCCTTGTCTAACTGCTCTATCGTATCACCAAATAGATTCTCTAAACTTATCTTGGTACTATACTGACTCTTCAAATCTATTAGACTATCCCTAAATGCTTCAATCTTTAATATAGCTGAACTTATATCAAACAATTCATCATTTATTACATAAGTCTTATTATTTGCCTTGAATTTTATACCCATACTTAATACAGTTTC